>JANOGH010000028.1:0-2456 GCA_031414075.1 Betaproteobacteria bacterium
GGAATGGCACGCTACCAGATCCGCTTTGAAATCACCGGCGTTGACCGCGGCCGCGAAGCCGCAGAATGACAACAGAGCCACAGCATTTACCATGAGACGCGTCGAATTGAACATCCCTGAGGCCATCGAAGCCTGGCAGCAATCAATGCAACTCGCCGAAGAAGTAAAGCATCCGTTCAGCGAAGCCTTTGCCAAGTATTGCGGTGGCTTCCTTTATTTGCGCAAAGGAGAAATCGGGCGGGCCCTGGCGCAGCTCGAACCCGGGCTCGCGCTGTGCCGATCCATGAATCTTCGTCTCGAGGTACCGTTCGTGACATCGTTCCTCGGGATCGCTTATGCGTACGAGGGGCGCCACAACGATGGCATTGCCATGGCGGAGCAAGCTGTCAACGAGATGAAAGCCCTGAAGATCGAGTCCGGGCGCTCGTGGATTGTCGGATTTCTCGGCTACACCTACCTGATGGCCGGCCAAACAGCAAAAGCTGTCGATCTGATGGAGCAAGCGTTGGAACTGGCGCAACTGCACGGCGAACGCGGCTGGGTGGTATGGGAGCACCACGTACTTGGTCTGGCGCGAATGGCCGAAGGCGGAGCAAGTCTCGAAAAGGCGCACAACTTGTTGGAACAAGCGCTGGAGGGGGCGCGGGCGCTGGGGTTACGTCCCTTGCTTGCACGTTCGGAGCTGGCGCTCGGACAATTGCATCGACGCAGCGGACAAAAGGACTCTGCCCGACAGCATCTCGTCAACGCCGTATCGCTGCTCAAGGAAATGCAGATGCCAATCTTGCTGCAAAAAGCGGAGACCGAACTGCAGGCGCTGGACTAGCGCAAGGACGCCTCCGGACTCTGGGAACTACGCCGGAAACGGGATTTCGGGCAATGACGCCGACCGGGTACCCGCCGACGGCCGGTTGCCGGCATCGTGGTAGGTGAACACCGCGGCGAACTTGGTGAACGCAGTGCGGTTCTGCCGTGCTGCATGCAGCAAGCGGCAGTGAAAAAACAGCACGTCGCCTTCCTCCAGTTCCGCGGCAAACTTGGCCAGCAGAATCTTGCGATTCTCGTCGCTATCCGCACGGAAGAAGCGGTCGTCGTCGTACTGCTCGCGGCGGAATTCCATCCGATGCGAGCCCGGCACCAGCCACAGGCAGCCGTTTTCCTCGTGCTCCTGCCCAAGCGCCAGCCACACCGACACCAGCTCCGGCCGCTCGAACGACCAGTAGCGGATGTCCTGATGCCAGCCCGTGGCGCTGCTGAAGGCCGGGTTCTTGGTCATTACGCAGTTGTGGTGCGCCTGCGAAAGTTCGACCTCCGGCCCGAGTAACTGCCGCAGCCGATTGGCAATTTCCGCAGAGGTCGCCCAATCACGGAACAGCGGATCGCGTGCATACGCCTGCAGCAAACGGCGCACGGTGCGGCCACCCGGTGCATCCAGCGAGGCAGGCGAGCCGGGGTATTTCACCTGGGCTTCGTATTCAAGCGGGCCGATTTCCGCTGCGAGATGCCGCTGCGCCAGTGTCTTCATGCGCTCGCAGAGTTGATGTGCCGCAAGCTTCCTCGCGATAACAAAACCGTCGCGGTCATATTCGGCTATTTGCTGCGGGGAAAAGAAGTTCAAGAAAATTCGAATCATCCGACTATCGTGGGGTTCAAAAAGTGGCCATGAAGCCGGCATTCATCGCCGATTGTCGTAGTTCTTCCCTCATCCCCAGCCCTTCTCCCGGGGGGAGAAGGGAGCGCAGCGCTTTGCCGTTCCTCGTGCCTCGCGCCTAGAGCCTCGCGCCTCGGGTTCACCGATACGCCGCATTAAACTGCTCCAGCGCCGCGGCACCCGGACAGAGTTCCTTTTCGCCCAGGCGATTGAAAGGAGAATCGACGGTGTTGAGGTAGGCATGCAAATCGTCTGCCTCCGGATCCATGTGCAACACCCCGGTGACGATTTCGCCTTCGGCCTTGCGCTGCTGCAGATAGTTCATCGCTGCAGCGCGGTCATGCACGTCGTACTCCGAAGAAAGTTTGCGCAGGCGCAGCACCGAGCCGTCGTGCTGCGTGACTTCCTCGACCGTCCCCGGCGCATAGTCCGCCGTGATCGGCTCGCGCGGCAGCATGACGTCGAGTTGGTTGACGGCTTCGTTGTGCTCGCGAACGTAGTCGAAGCTCTTGGTCGAGCCGGGGTGGTTGTTGAAGGCGACGCACGGTGAAATGCAGTCGATGAAGGCGGCGCCGCGGTGCACGATAGCGCCTTTGATCAATGGCACCAGTTGCGCCTTGTCCCCGGAAAAACCCCGGGCCACATAAGTTGCGCCCAGTTCGATCGCCAGCATCACCATGTCGATGGCCGCGTCAGTATTGATCGCGCCCTTCTTGCTCTTCGAGCCGCGGTCGGACGTCGCGGAGAACTGTCCCTTGGTCAGGCCGTACACGCCGTTGTTCTCGACGATGTAGATCATGTTGAC
>JANOGH010000029.1:0-1755 GCA_031414075.1 Betaproteobacteria bacterium
AGGAAATACACATGCAAAATACCGGTAAGGGAACTTATGCAGATACGTGCGGCAGTTTTACTGTTACGGGTCCATTCGCGTTTCGCGCTCCATTCTTTTCTCTGCGTCCTCTGCGTCCTCTGCGTCTCTGCGGTGAGGTGCTTGGCCTTGCCCTTTCTTGGTTCCGGCTCGGCCGGCTGGGGAACCTGTCTGAGCAGCGGATTGCGCAAGGTTATACACTGATGCCCGTCGTGCGCAACCCGCAAGAGCGATCTGGCGCGCGGTCCGCAACGAACGCGCCGACGACCGGAATCCGCCGCACGGAATAACTTGTCCATGGAGGAACTCGTCATGATTCACAAGCGCGTTGCAATTGCAGCGGTATCGGGAATGGCGCTGGCTTTCGCAGTCGACGTGTTCAAGCCGTAACTATTGAGCGTTCCGTAATTGATGACAGTTGAAACGCTCAATCCCTCACCCCGGCCCTCTAAACGGGTACTCCGGGCTGCGCCAGGGTATCCCGGAGGGAGAGGGTGAAGGTTGATCTAATTCACAACAGTGAATTAGGGAAAGATCAATAATGAAGCGGCAGCCCCCGCACGGCAGGGCTGCCGCCGGTGGATACACTGCGCTCCAGTTATTTTTTCGACTCGTCGAACAAGTGCAGGTCGGTCACCGCGCCGATCGATGCGGTGGACACCAGATAGGCGTACTTCGCCAGCAAGCCGCGCGTGAAGCGCGGTTTCGGCTGCTTCCACTGGGAACGCCTCTTCTTCAGCTCCTCATCCGGCACGTTGAGTTGGATCAGTTGCTTGTGCGCATCAATGGTGATCGAGTCGCCCTCTTTCACCAGCGCAATGGTGCCTCCGACGTAGGCCTCCGGCGCGACGTGGCCGACCACCATGCCCCAGGTCGCTCCGGAGAAACGCCCGTCGGTGATCAGTCCGACCGAGTCGCCCAGACCCTGACCGGTGAGCGCCGAAGTCGGCGCCAGCATCTCCTGCATGCCGGGCCCGCCCTTTGGCCCCTCGTAACGGATCACCACCACGTCCCCAGGCTTGATGTTGCGTTCCATGATCGCCGCCATGACCTGCGGTTCGGAATCGAACACCCGCGCTGGTCCGGTGATCGACGGATTCTTCAGGCCGGTAATCTTGGCAACGCAGCCCTCGGTCGCCAGGTTGCCCCTGAGGATCGCCAGGTGCCCTTGCTTGTAAATCGGGTTGTTGAAGGGGCGGATGACATCCTGGTCCTGGCGCGGTTCCGCCGGGATGTGCTCGAGTTCCTCGGCAATGGTGCGGCCGGTGATGGTCATGCAATCGCCGTGCAGCAGGCCATTGACCAGCAGCATCTTCAGCACCTGCGGCGCGCCACCCACTTTGTGGAGATCTGCGGCAACATACTTGCCGGACGGCTTGAGGTCGCACAGCACCGGCACCTTGCGGCGGATGCGCTCGAAGTCGTCAATGGTCCACTCGACTTCCGCCGCCGAGGCGATCGCGAGATAGTGCAACACGGCGTTGGTCGAACCGCCCGTGGCCATCACCAGGCTGACAACATTCTCGATCGACTTGCGCGTGATGATGTCGCGCGGGCGGATCTTCTTCCTGATCGCGTTGACCAGCACCTTGGCCGATGCGGCGGCAGAATCGGCTTTTTCCGCGTCCGGCGACGCCATGGTCGAGGAACTCATCAGACTCATCCCCAGCGCCTCGAAGGACGTGGACATGGTATTCGCGGTGAACATGCCGCCGCACGCGCCGACGCTCGGACAGG
>JANOGH010000030.1:0-4656 GCA_031414075.1 Betaproteobacteria bacterium
AGAAAACGCAGATGCACCTCTTCTTCCGTACCCGCTATGCGGATTTCCTCGGGCGGGAGATCCAGGGGCGGGAGATTCTCCCTATCCGTTTCGCGCGAACGGCGATAGACCGCGCTCGGCTTCAGCGCGGCAAGTCCTCCCGCGGAGACCAATGCGCCGTTCAGGCCGAAATTCTTCATCGGGCCAAGCGTGCCGTGCATTTCAAACAGTTTCTTCAGTTCTGCGACATCCGCCACCACGCCGGGCAGGATGAGCGGCCCGCGTCCACCCGTCACGAGCAGGATCGGGATGGCGAAGGTGCGTAGATGGAGCGCCGCTTCGCCGGGCGCTTTCAGCGCGGCATCGAGTGCAGCGGCCAACATTCGAAACACAGCATGGGAGGTTGATTGAGCGAGCGCCTGCTCGATCAGCGCATCGTCGCCACTCTGAAGTGCCTGCTCGATGACGTCAGACAGGTTTGCCGCTGCCTTTCCGTGCTGCATCGCAGAACTGTTTCGGAGCGCCTGTTGAGCGAGCGCGACCAGCGAATTCGACGAGAACGGCACGTAACGACGCGGATCGGGAAGGGTTTTCATGCGGGCGGAGGCAGCGGGCCGCCATTGTAGCAACGGCGGACCGAAACGCCCTGCCGTGTCGCAACGTAAGCTTGTCTTGACTCTGGCCGCTCAAGTGCTAGAAGGAGAGAAGCGGCGGCCGGTGCAAGAAGTGCAGACACCCGGGCTTGTCGCCTTCTGAACGTTCAACAGGCCCATAAAACATTCCTATAGGGGGAGCCGAGCATGTGGTTAACCGAAAAAGAACGTAAACAAACTGCGCACGCCGATGACGCTGCCTTTGCGTCGCCGGTACCCACGCAGATCGTTTCAAACGGCGAATACAATCCGTTGCCGCAGACCGAAAAGCAGAAGCAAGTCGAGGGACGCATCAAGGAACTCGCCGACCAGTATGCAAAAAAATTAAACATCGACCGCCGTCAGTTCCTGAAGACGACCTCGGGCATGGCGGTCGCGTTCCTGGCCATGAACGACGTGTTCGGTCCGGTCTGGAACGTGTCCGAAGCGGAAGCCGCGGATACCGATGTGGCGGACGCGCGCGCCAAGGCGCTGAAGAAGCAATTCATCTTCGACGATCAGACACACTTCGTGCGCGACGATTTCGACAAGGAGGGTTTGCTGGGCCTGGGCAAATATGCGTCCGAGCACTGGAACCCCGACATGCTGAAAGATATACCGCTGGTGCTGCAGCGCTACAAGTTCCAGAACTATCTGAAGGAGATATTCCTCGACAGCGACACCAAAGTTGCGCTGCTGTCCGGGGCGCCCTTCGACGATCCCAGCTGGTGGCTGCTCTCCAACGACCAGATCATCCAGGCTCGTTCCGCAATCAACAAGGTTGCGGGTTCGCGCCGTCTGTTCGGCCACACGGTCATCACGCCGGGACAGGACGGCTGGATGGACGAAGTCGATCGCGGCATCGCCGAACTGAAACCTGATGCATGGAAGTGCTACACGATCGGGGATCCGTTGTCGCCATCCACCAAGGGCACAGCCTGGCGTCTGGATGACGAAAAACTGGTCTACCCGTGGTACGAGAAAGCAATGAAGTCGGGCATCAGGACCATCGCGATCCACAAGGGCCTGTTGCCGCTCGACTACGAGACGTCCTGGCCCGGCGTGTGGAAACATGCCACCCCGGACGACGTGCTCAAGGCCGCAAAAGACTGGCCGCAGCTCAACTTCGTCATCTATCACGGCGCAATGAGGAACTTCCTCGAGGATCCGCAGCACTCGCTCGACAAGTTCGAACAGACCGGCCGCATCGACTGGACAACGGATGTGTGCGAGCTTGCCAGCAAGCATGGCTGCAAAAACGTCTACGCCGAGCTTGGCACGACGTTCGCGACGGTCGCCGTGGCCAGCCCGCGCCTGGCGGCTGCGATGATCGGTCAGATGGTCAACCAAATGGGCGCGGATCACGTGGTCTGGGGCTCGGACTCGGTGTGGTACGGCAGCCCGCAATGGCAGATCGAGGCCCTCCGCCGCCTGGAAGTTCCGGACGACATCATGCAGAAGATGGGCTGGAAAACCAGGCTCGGCGCAGCCGACGGCAAGGTCAAGAACATGATCTTCGGCGGGAACTCGGCGCGCCTGTTCAAGTACAAGATCCAGGCCGAGTACGAGACCCTCGGGCACGACAAACTGGCTCTCATGAAGGAGCATTACGAAGCCGAGGGCGTGGAGCGCAACAACGTCGCTTACGGCTTCGTCGGCACCAAGACGACAGCTTGAGTCTTTTCGATGCACTGGAAACGGGGAGCGCAGGCTCCCCGTTTTTTTGATGCACGACAGCCGCCAAGGGATTAGGGGCTAGGGGCTTTGAAGTCTAGCCTGCTGCGGTCGATTGTCATTCGCGCGCGAAATGCTATGCTCGGGGTAGCCCTTCAACGAGCGTAGAGACCGGACATGAAACATATCAATTGGGACGAAGTTCCTGCCGAAAGGCTGAACGACAAGTTCGTTCGCAAGCTGGCCTGGGACGGCAAGATCATGATCGGGCAAACCCTGGTCGAAAAAGGCTATGTCGTGCCGATGCATTCGCACGACAACCAGCAGGTGACGTTTGTCACCAGCGGCGCCTGGCGCTTCAAGCTCGAGGACAGGACCGTGGAAGTCGGTCCGAACGAAATGATTTTCATACCGGCCAATGTTCCACATACGGCCGAAGCGCTGGAGACGCTGGTGGCCTACGACGTATTCACGCCGCCGCGCGAAGACTGGATCAATGGCGATGACGCCTACCTGCGCGCGAAGTAAACGGGATGAATCCGGGATCGACCCGGTATTTCCATCATGTTCATCTTGTTAATCCTGTCCTGCTCTCTTGCTCTACATAGATTGACAGGATGAACAGGATTGACGCGATGAATGCGGGAACCACCTGCCAGTCCTGGATTCCATCCTGCTAAGGCCGCAACAATAAGAAAAGCCGGGGCGATCCCGGCTTTTTCATGGCCAGTCCGAACGTCAGTTCTGCGGCTTCCAGTTCTTGGTCAATTCTTTCGCCTGCGCGATCTGCTCGGGCGTCATCTTCTTTTCGATCCTGCCGATCTCCTCTCGGGTATAGAGGGAATCGCGGTAGCTGCTCTTCGGATTGGCGGCCGACAGCGACAACCACATGTCAGCCACCGGTAAGTCCTTGGCCACGCCCTGTCCCGCGGCATACATGATCCCCGCGTAATACTGGGAACGCACCTCGCCCTGCTGCGCCGCCTTCAGGAACCATTTGGCGGCCTCGGCCTGGTCGCGCTTTACACCGAAGCCGTTGTGATAGAACAAGCCGAGGAAATATTGCCCCTCGGTATCGCCCTGGTCCGCCAACGCCTGAAACTCCGCGAGCGCCTTGTGGTAGTCACCGATTGTGTAGGCTTCTATGCCTTCGTCCCGACCCGCCCAGGCGGCGAGCGGCAATAGAAAAGCAATAATTGCGATAAAACGTTTCATTGGATGTCCTCGGAACGATCAGACAGGGATTGTAACGCGCTTGCCGTGCGGCGCGCCGACAACGCAAACGCGAAGGATTTGGCGCCGGGACTGCCGTCCAATTTGTGGCCGCAATCATTAAGACCACGGCTGAACCCCGACAGGGTTCTCAAGGTGGGAGGGATTTGCTGACGGTACCCCTGATGCAACATCGGGTCCGTACTCATCAAGGCGATCAAAATCGCCTTACCATCGCCGTCACCAAGCGAATGAAACCCAGTCCCGGGCGCCAGAGAAAATTCTGTTCCTGAATTGGCCCGCTGTAAAGCGCCGATTTTTAAGGGTCGGTGCCCCCCCGGAGTGTCAGGGGGAATCGGCCATGTTTAACCTGGAAAAAAGCAGTTGCACCGCCAAGGACGCAAAGGACGCAAAGGAAAACAAGGGCATGGATTTATCAGCGGCTGACCCTGTTGCGTCCGTCGGCCTTGGCGCGGTAGAGCGCCTTGTCGGCTGCCGTGAGCACTGCCCCGGGTGGATCAAGACGGTCTGCTCGCTCCGCAACCCCGATGCTGATCGTCACCGAAATCCATTTGTACGTACCGCTCGCGTTCGAAATGGGCTTGCCCGGAACGCGACGGTGCGGGCGCTCGCTCTCGCGCAGCGTGAGCTTGTAGCTTTCGACGCTCTTGCGCAGCGATTCGAGATGTTCCATGACATGGATCGCGCGCCTGCCCGGGAAAAGGATAGTGAATTCTTCCCCGCCATATCGGTACGCGGTGCCGCCGCCACCCACCCGTTGCAGGCGCGCGGCCATCAGCTTCAGGACCTGATCGCCGACGTCGTGGCCCCAAGTGTCATTGAAAGCCTTGAAGCGGTCGATATCGACCATTGCCAGCGCAAAACCGCCGTCCAGAGACTCCAGCCGCTCGTTCAACGCGCGACGCCCCGGCAAACCGGTCAATTCGTCGTAAAACGCCATGCGGTGAGAATCCTGCACCACGGCAAAGGCGACGATCATGCCCGCTATCGTGCAAAACCAAAGGAACACACCCGACAATGGCAGACCGTTGCAGGCCAACGCGAAAGACGCGGCTGCAGCGGCGAAGGCAGCGTCGATCACCGAGCCACGCAATACCGCGCATGCTGCCGCAACGATCACGGCCGCCACCATGCAGGC
>JANOGH010000031.1:0-2501 GCA_031414075.1 Betaproteobacteria bacterium
CCGGTAATTCAGAAGCACTACACTAGCGCCCGATGATCTTGCCGAACCTCGCCCATTCCTTGCCGTCGAAGCGGGCAAGCTGTGCCGACTCGATGAGGGAAAAATCGTCTGGACCGGTGTTCCACTTGATGCCCGGCAGCATCATCGGCAACTGCAGATCGCGGATCGAGGCCATTTGTTTCATCACGTTCTCGCGGCTCAGATCGTCACCGCAGGCCTTGAGCACGTGCACGACTCCCTGCGCGATGAGGTAACCGGATACGTTGAAGCTATCCTTGATGTCGCCTTCCGGATAATACTTCTTGAACCAGGCGGCGTACTCCTTGAACCCCGGGTCATTCTGCCACTGCGGATCCACCGGATCCTTCCAGTACGCTGCGCTGATCAATCCCACGGACTTGTCCAGACCCGCCGGCGTGAGCACCGAACCGACCGAAATCGACACGTTGTTGAGAATGTGCAGCGGCTTCCAGCCCATGTCGTAAATCCTGCGGATCGCCTGGGCGGTGAATTTGGGCGTGGTGACGTCGAAGAAGGTGTCGGCTCCCGAGGCCTTGAGCGTAACGATCTGCGAGTCCACGGTGGGATCGGTGACTTCGTAGCTGACCTCGGCCACGATCATCTTCGCCGCCTTGTCGCCGAGACCGTCCTTCAAGCCCTTGACGTAGTCCTTACCGTAATCGTCGTTCTGGAACAGGATCGCGATCTTCGCATCCGGCTTGTTATCGAGGATGTACTGCGCGTAGATGTGGCCCTCGGCCTGATAGTTGAGATTGAAGCCCATGGTCCAGGGAAAATTCTTCGGATCTCCCCATTTCGTCGCACCGGTATTCACAAAGATGTGCGGCACGCCCTTGGCGTTGACGTACTTATGGATCGCCGAATTGGGCGGCGTACCCAGCGTGCCGGCGAGGAACAGCACTTGCTCCTGCTCGACCAGCTTGCGTATCTGTTCCACCGTGCGCGGCGGACTGTAACCATCGTCCAGGCTGATGAAGTTGATCTTGCGGCCGTTGACCCCACCCTGGTCGTTGATCATCTTGAAGTAGGCGGCCTCCGCGCGGCCGATGGTGCCGTAGGCCGAGGCCGGTCCGCTGTAGGGATTTGTGCTGCCTATCTTGATCTCGCTGTCGGTCACTCCCGGGCCGTACTTTTTCTCAGCCAGCGCGTGCGAGGCGGCAATCCAGGCGGCCAGTCCCACTACCAACATCAATTTCTTTTTCATGTCTTCCTCCTCAGTTTAGGTCGTTCACGCAATACAGATCAGCCGTTCTGCCTCCCCTAACGGAACCCCCGCATGTCCACCGATTCGCTGAATACGGCTCAAGTGGCGCGCGGCACGGCATGCATCAAGGAATTTCCCTGTTCCTGCGCTTCATTGAATTGGCGGCCGCTTCATCTGGCATCGGATCGGCGGGACAGAATCACTTGCCTTGCTCAGCATCTCTGTCTTCCAGCCAAATCCGGTGCCCTCCACATCGTATTTCACGCCGGGCTGTCCCGCTTTGACGAAGCTCGTTATATAGGTCGGCGACATAAGCTGGTGATCCTCCGGTCGCATCCATGATTCACCCGAGGGTCCTTTGTAACGCATTCCTTCCAGCGCAAATGCCACTTTGACCGGGTCATCCCTGCCCGCCTTATCGAGCGCCTGGGCAAACATATCGATGGTCTGCCACGACGGAAGAAAGTCCATGTGTGTTTTTGCCTGGTATTTCTGCTCGTAGCGCAGCAGTTTCTTTTCCCAATCGGTTGGTGCATCGTTGATGTGCCACGTCATGATGGTTTTTATTCTGCTTGCGGCCGCTGACCCGATCACACTGGGCGTACCCACAACCCAGGCATGCGTGGTGTAAAACTGCGCATTCAGGCCCGACTGTTCCGCCGCCTTGATCAGAAGAATAAGGTCGTTACTCCAGTTGCTGGTGAAAACCGTATCCGCGCCGGAGGCCTTGATCTTCGCCACGTAGGGCGTGAAGTCTTTGACCTTTCCCAACGCGATCAGATCGTCCCCCACAATCTGGATGTCGGGACGTTTCTTCTTGAGCAACTCCAACGTCACGCGGCGAATGCTCTGGCCCCATGCGTAGTCCTGATGAATGAAGTACATCTTCTTGATCGTTGGCTGAAGGGCGATATGGTCAGTGAGAACACCCATTTGCATATCGGCATGAGGTTCAAACCGAAAGTGCCAGAAGTTGCAACGCTCTTCGGTCAGCGATGGGTCGCGCGCATCGTAGTTCAGGAACAGTACGGGATGATCCGGATGGCGTGCATTGTATTTCACCAACGCCTCACTGATGGTGATGGCGATGCTCGATATCGTGGAGGCAACGTATTGGATGCCCTCGTCGGTCGCCCGGTTGAGCGCGATGAGCGTCTCTTGAGGCGTGCCCTTGTTGTCGAAAGGCACGATCTCGATTTTCTTGCCGCCTAAGACGCCTCCATTGGCATTGATCTCATCTGCCGCGGCACGAAACTGCTTCAGCAGTTCTTCGAAC
>JANOGH010000032.1:0-1744 GCA_031414075.1 Betaproteobacteria bacterium
GACGCCCGGGTGCGGACGCGACGGTGTTGCGTGTGGCGCGCTGGTGCGAACAGGTTCTTTCGCAATAAGGATTCAGACAATTATTGAACCACGGAGGACACGGAGAACACGGAGGAATAACAAAAAAGCGGATTGATGGAAAAGCGCAGTGTATGGACAGGAAATCTACACTGTCAATTTTCGCAGCGACAAATTGTTACTCGACGAAAAAACTTTCCCCCGATTGCATTCTCCTTTTTTGCCTTTCCTCCGTGTCCTCCGTGTCCTCCGTGCCCTCCGTGGTTCAGCATGGTTTTTGAGTTTCACGCAAGATATCGAAGGAGAGAATGTGGGGAGGATATGCAAACTGGCGATCGCGCTGATCGCCGCATTCTGCGGTTACGCCGGCACGGCGTCCGCCACGCCATTGCAGGATTGCGCGCTGTCGAGCGTGCCGATGGTCTGCCTGGACGCGAAGCTCAAGGCCGCTAATCTGCAGTTGAACGCGGCATTGAAAGCGGCTCAGGAACATCTCGAGCAGTTACAGGCACACGGCAGGCGCCCGGTGCTGGGTGCATTCATCGACAGCCAGCGCAAATTCAATGCGTATCGCGATGCGCAATGCAGCTGGCAGGGGATTCGGGCGGCGCCCGGCGCAAACGGCGCCGACTATGTGAAGGACTGCCAGATTCGCGCAACCCTTGCGCGCGAACAGGAGCTGACGGAATTCGTGGCAGGCGACGAAGCGCCCGCTCCTGCGGCTGCCGCGCCGCCGCCGGGTGAGCCGGAATCCCGGAGCGCGAAAAATATGGAACTCCCTCCCGCCGGGGATCAACTTGCCATGGTAGAACCGCCTGCTGCACAGCCGGATTCTCCGGCTGCGCCGGGCTCCTCATCCGCGCCGGCCTCTTCGCCCGCGGGGGCGCGCGGTAACGAGTGGCGCCTGGTCAGATGGGTCGCCAATGGCGCGGAGAAACGGATTGTTGCCGATTCCGCCGTCACCATCGCTTTCGATCCCTCGGGGAAAATTGCGGGAAACGCGTCGGTCAACCGCTTTTCCGGCACCTTCCGCTTCGACGTCGACGGACGCCTGGAGTGGCCGCGTGCCGGATTTGCGCTCACCCGAATGGCCGGGCCGCAACCGCTGATGACACAGGAGCAGGCCTTCCTGGAGTCCCTGCGGCGCACGACGCTGGTTCGGGCGGACGGGCAGCAGCTCGTTCTGGAAAGTCGAAACGGTGCGACAGTACTGACGTTTACACGCTAGGGGAGCGGAATATGGAACACAGCTTCAAGTTCTCGGTCAGTCACACCGACACCAGCGAGTTCAGGGACGACGGCCTGCGGCCGTTCTTCCAGTATCGCGACCTCGGAATCCGCGATGCCACCAATGGTGCGATCGTTGCGCATGTCATCCGCGCCAAGCCCGGCATGCAACTGCATCCGGAGCGCCACCATCATGAAGTCGAATTCCAGATGGTGTACGTGCTCAAGGGCTGGGTGAAATTTCACTACGAAGGCGTGGGCGAAATCACGCTGAAAGCGGGTTCCTGCGTGTATCAGCCGCCAAGAATCAAGCACACCGAATTGGCTCATAGTGACGATTTGGAGTTGATCGAGATTGTGCGCATCGCATCTTCTAAAGGTCTCAAGAACTTGTGCGCAAACCCCGACTACGAGTTGAAATGGCGTCATGGATTACGAAGCCAGCTCGGGGCGATGTGGGTGCAATTTGATCCTCAGCATCCTCCGGCAACTATCAAGA
>JANOGH010000033.1:0-1795 GCA_031414075.1 Betaproteobacteria bacterium
GACCGACGGATAGACGAATTCGACCGGAAACTTCGACGCTTTGCCGGCAAGGCCGAAGAAATCGATTACCAAGCCGATGCCATATTGCCCGTTGTTGACGCCGTCCGGTACGCCAAAGCTGCGCTCGGTGATGGCGGCGCAGTTGCCGGCTATCATCAGCATGTCGCGCCAGCCTCTGGTCCAGCCTTCCCCCTGAAGTATGGTTTCGACGGTCAGGTGGGTGGTGCCGGAACGTGACGGCGAGGACATCGCAACGTGGCTGAAATACACGGGTTTGGCCAGGTCAGCCCACTCTTTGGGGGCCGGCAGCTGGTGCGCCTTCATGTAGCGCGTGTTCCACATGATGCCGTAGCCGGCAAGCGCCTGTCCGAGATAAAAGCCCTTGGGGTCATTGATTGGGTAGTTGCCGATTTTCGCGGGGACTTCCCTCGCCGGCGATTCGATTTTTGCCAGCAGCTTTTCGGCCGACAGGACGGCGAAGGCGTCCGGCGCGGAAACCCAGAACACGTCCGGTTTGTTGCTGGCGGGGCTTTCCCGGATGTAAGCAACGCCGGCGGGAGTCGGCTTGTTCAGGATTTCGACCTTGATGCCCGGATTCCTGGCCTCGAAGGCTTTCTTGTAGGCCTCGGTGAGCTCCTTGGGGAACGAGGTAACGACGACCACCTGCTGCTGCGACCACGCGCTGGCACACGCGAACCACAACGTTATCAGGGTTATTATGGGTCTGAGCAGCTTCATATTTTTCTCCTCGGCGTCGATTTTGACGGTTCATGTTACCGTCACGGCCTCTAAAATGCCACCGTCCGCGGCCCGCCAGACTTGAAATTCCGGCATCCCGGCCTCATTTGGCAAGTTGTTGATTATCTAGCATAAGGGGAAATTCGTATGTCCACGGCAACCAAGGAAACACTCGGATTTCAGGCCGAGGTCAAGCAACTGCTCGACCTCATGATTCATTCGCTTTACAGCAACAAGGAAATCTTCCTGCGGGAACTGGTTTCCAACGCATCCGATGCATGCGACAAGCTGCGCTTCGAGGCGCTGACCAGCAAGGATCTCTTCGAAAACGACACCGAACTGAAAATCCGGGTGAGCTACGACAAGGCCGCGCGCACCGTCACCGTTGCCGACAATGGCATCGGCATGTCGCGCGAGGAAGTCATTGCCAACGTCGGCACCATCGCCCGTTCCGGCACCCGCGAGTTCCTCGCCAAGCTGACCGGCGATGCGGCGAAGGACGCGCAACTGATCGGCCAGTTCGGCGTCGGGTTTTATTCCTCGTTTGTCGTCGCCGACAAAGTCACGTTGGTCACGCGCCGCGCCGGTCTCAAGGCGGAGCAGGGTGTGCGCTGGGAATCTGACGGTGGCGGCGAATACACGCTGGAAGCTGCTGCCAAAGCCGAACGTGGCACCGAGGTCACACTCCACTTGCGCAAGGATGAAGACGAGTTTCTTGACGGTTCACGCCTGCGCACGATTTTGCGCAAGTATTCCGATCACATCACGCTGCCGATCCTGATGAAGGAAGAAGAGTGGGATCAGGAGTCCGGTAAACACCGCACCACCGACAAAGACGAAACCGTCAATCAGGCCAGCGCATTGTGGGCAAGGTCGAAAAACGATATCAGCGACGAGCAATACGTCGAGTTCTACAAGCATGTCTCTCATGATTTCGAGGCGCCGCTGGCCTGGTCGCACAACAAGGTCGAGGGGCGCAAGGAATATACGCAATTGCTGTACATCCCCGCTCGAGCACCGTTCGACCTGTGGGACCGCGAGCAGCGGCGCGGTATCA
>JANOGH010000034.1:0-2325 GCA_031414075.1 Betaproteobacteria bacterium
GCCGAGGACATCACCCAGGAGGTGGCCGACGAGTCCGATCAGCACCAGGTGTTCTTCACCGGCACCGCGGTCGATGGCCCGGCCAGCGATCGGCCCGGCGCGTCCTTGAGCCACGCCTACGACGACGCGGACGCCAACGGCCTGCCGATCGGGTGGCCGTGGTCGGTGGCGGCAATACCGCGGTCGAAGAAGCCTTGTATCTGTCCAATATCGCCAGGACCGTGACCGTGGTGCATCGTCGCGACAAGTTTCGCGCCGAGGCGATCCTGATCGATCGGCTGACGGAAAAATCGAAGACCGGCAACGTCAGGCTCGAGTGGGACCATACCCTGGACGAAGTGCTGGGCGACAAGAAGGGCGTCAACGGCATCCGCATCCGCTCGACGAAGAACAACGAGTCGCGGAATCTGCCGCTGTCGGGTGTCTTTATTGCCATCGGACATACGCCGAACACGCAGATCTTCCAGGGGCAGCTCGACATGGTGGATGGTTACATCGTCACCAGAAGCGGCAACCAGGGTGGCGCGACAGCGACCAGCGTCCCCGGCGTGTTCGCGGCGGGCGACGTGCAGGATCATGTTTATCGCCAAGCGGTCACCAGCGCCGGCACCGGTTGCATGGCCGCGCTCGACGCCGAAAAGTATCTCGAAGAACTAGGTTAACCCTTAACCGCAAAGGCGCAAAGACGCAAAGAAAATCCGCAAAGGAATACACGGCCAAGTTTTATACCAATTCATTGGTTCATTGTTGTTCTTTGCGTTCCCTTTGCGCCTTCGCGCCTTTGCGGTTAGTCGCCCTGGATCACCATGCCCAAGCGCCCCGTCGCACCGGAACCACCGGCCGTAGAATATGCGGACGAGGAAGCCTTGCTGCGCGAGGCGCTGAAAGGCGTCGCGCCGCTGCGTAATCCCGGCAAGGCAAGCTTGCAACGCCCACCGCCGGCGCCGATGCCGGTGCAGACGCGGCGTGACGACGAGCAAGTTCTGCAGGACAGCCTCTCCGACCAGATGCCGATGGAAATCGGGCTGGAGACCGGCGAGGAACTGGTGTTCCTGCGAAACGGCCTGTCGAACCAGATCCTGAGGAAGCTGCGCCGTGGTTTCTGGGCCACGCAGGACCACCTCGATCTCCATGGCCTGCGTACCGAGGAAGCGCGGGCGCTGCTGGTGAGCTTTCTCAACGACGCGCTCAAACACGGGCTGCGCTGTGTGCGCATCGTGCACGGCAAGGGACTCAGATCGAGGAATGCAGAACCGGTGCTGAAAAGAAAAATAGGCAACTGGCTCGCCCAGCGCGACGAAGTACTGGCTTTCGTGCAGGCACGCGCCGAGGACGGCGGCGGCGGCGCGGTGATGGTGTTGCTGAAGGCGAAGAAAAGGTGAGGGGTGAGGGGTGAGGACAAGACCGCAGGAAGCCCGCCATGGCTTGAGCATCATCGAACCGAAGCTCGATTCCGTGAACGGACAGATCTATTCGCCACGGCTGCCACCCGCGAGCCACGTAGCGTAGGGCTCGTAAATTTGTTGCACCGGAAGGGCATAGATTGCGGGCAGCTCGTAGGAGTGAATTTCACGAATAGCCTGCTCAACTCTTTTGTACATGAGATCTGTCGTCTTGAGGAGCACGCGAAATTCACGCTCATTTTGAACGGCGCCATTCCATGTGTAAAAGCTCTCGATCTCCGATATTTGAGCGCAAGCGGCGAGCCCGCGCTCAACGATTGACCGAGCCAACCCCTGAGCCTCTGCGTGGGTGGCGACTGTGGTGACAACAGCGAGATAGTTCATTGGGAGTAAAGGGGATGGGGGCAAATGGAGACGCTACCCTTTGATTCCTGCCATTGGGGACGCTTCCCTTTATTCCTCGGCTCACTTCACCGCTTCCAGAATCGCGATTTCCTTCATTAGGAGATCGTTGGCGATGTCAGATAGAACTTGCCGCGCACTCCGCTTGAGAAGTCGATCTCTTCGGGCATGTCGTCGCTGGGTGGATTGGCAGTCGCATTCATCGATTCACCTATCGAGGGTAAACTCTTCGACCAGGCGCAGTATTGCCCTGACTCCGTTCGTCACCCGTCACCTGTAACTTGTCACCGCTCTACACCGCCGCTTCATCCGTCTCGCCGGTTCGGATGCGGATAACCTGCTCCACCGTCGTCACGAAAATCTTGCCATCACCGATCTTGCCGGTGCGCGCCGCCTTCACGATCGCCTCGATCGCCTGATCGGCGAGCGTATCCGCCACCACGACTTCGACCTTGACCTTGGGCAGGAAGTCCACGACGTATTCCGCGCCCCGATAAAGCTCAGTATGACCTTTCTGGCG
>JANOGH010000035.1:0-7938 GCA_031414075.1 Betaproteobacteria bacterium
CTCCCTTCGGGCGAGGGCGAAATCGCCAGTAACCGCAGCCGCGGCGAGTCTAAAATCACCCGGTATTGCAGGAGTAGATAAGTAATGTCGTTTTCCGATCTGGGGCTTGCCCCGGAGTTGTTGAAGGCCATCGAGGACCAGGGCTATACCGAGCCCACGCCGGTCCAGGCGAAAGCCATCCCCCCCATTCTGCTTGGCCAGGACGTCATGGCCGCTGCCCAGACCGGCACCGGCAAGACCGCCAGCTTCACGCTGCCGATGCTGCACAAGCTGAAGGAATTCGCCAATACGAGCGTCTCCCCGGCCCGCCATCCGGTGCGCGCGCTGATCCTCACCCCGACCCGCGAACTCGCCGCGCAGGTGCAGGACAGCGTCAAGACTTACAGCAAGCACCTCGCGCTGCGTTCGGCCGTGGTGTACGGCGGCGTGCACATCGATCCGCAGATCGCGGAATTGCGCGCCGGCATCGAGATCCTGGTGGCGACCCCCGGGCGCCTGCTCGACCACCTGCAGCAGAAGACCGTGAACCTTTCGCAGGTCCAGTTCCTGGTGCTCGATGAAGCGGACCGGATGCTGGACATGGGCTTCCTCCCGGACATCAAGCGCATCCTGGCGACGCTGCCGGCCAAGCGACAGAGCCTGCTGTTCTCCGCCACGTACTCGGACGACATCCGCGGCCTTGCCAAGCAACTGCTGAGCAACCCGGTCAACGTCGAAGTCGCCCGGCGCAATTCGGCCGTTGAAACCGTCACCCACCTGGTCTACATGGTCGAAAGCACCGCCAAGCGGGACCTGCTGACCCACCTGATCCGCTCGCGCGACATGCGCCAGGTGCTGGTGTTCTGCAATACCAAGATCGGCGCCAATCGACTTGCCTACCGCCTCGACAAGGACAAGGTCGAGGCCACCGCGATCCACAGCGACCGCACCCAGGGCGAACGGACGCAGGCGCTGGCCGCATTCAAGGAAGGCAAGATCCGCGTGCTGGTGGCCACCGATGTCGCGGCGCGCGGCCTCGACATCGAGCAACTGCCCTTCGTCGTCAACTTCGATCTTCCCGGCGCGCCGGAGGACTACGTCCACCGCGTTGGCCGCACCGGCCGCGCCGGACTGACCGGCGAAGCCATCTCGCTGGTGTCCGATGAAGAGCGCGACGACCTTGCCGCGATCGAGAGGCTGCTGAAGATCAAACTGCCGGCGCAGGAACCTGGCCAATTCGAGCGCGAGCGCGTGTCCGCGCCGCGCGGGGGTTCGCGCCGTTCGGAAAGCCGACCGCAAGCGCGCCGCGAAGCGCATCGTTCCGCGCTGCCGCGTACCGCCGCACCCTCCGCCGATCCGCTGTTCTCCAAGCCTTACACCTCATCCTCCGAAGAAACGCAGACCGCCAAACCGGCCGCGCCCGCGCGCGGACCGAAAAAGGAGATCGCTGCGTTATTTCTGCCTCCGGGCCCTGCGGAAAAGCAGGACGCCTAGGCGTCGGGTTTGGCTTCGACGCCATCGTCTGCGATGCAAGTCCGACCAGTGGAAACGATGTCGGAGCGCCTGCGGCAGATCGTCTCCGGTCCGGACGAGGACATCAGCCTCGCCGAGGCCGCGCTGCTGATTGCCGGCAACGGCTATCCCGACCTGAACGTCGCGGCTTACCTGTCGCGCATCGAAGAGCTGGCGCACAGACTCAGGTCGCGCATCGCTGATGACGAAAGCATCCCCGAGCGCATCAGCGCGCTGAACCAGTTTCTGTTTGGCGATCTCGGCTTCGCGCCCAACTCCGAGGATTACTACGACCCGCGCAACAGTTTCCTCAACGAGGTGCTGGAGCGCCGCACCGGTATCCCGATCACGCTTTGCGTGATCTACATGGAACTCGGCCGGAAAATCGGCCTGCCGCTGCAGGGCGTGAGCTTCCCGGGGCATTTCCTGGTCAGATGCGCGGTGCCAGACGGCGCTGTTGTGCTGGATCCTTATTCAGGCGGTATCTCGCTCGGCCTTGCCGAGCTGCAGCAGCGCCTGCGCGAAGTGCGCGGCGGCGAGGTTTCCAGCGCCATTGTCGCCGAGTTGCTGGTGTCGGCGAGCAACAAGGAAATTATCGTGCGTTTGCTGCGCAATCTGAAGGCGATCTATCTGCGCGGACACCATCTCGATCGGGCACTGCCGATTGTCAACTGGATCATTGCGATCCTGCCGGAGCGGACACTGGAGCTGCGCGACCGCGGCATGCTCTACCAGGAGATCGAGTGCCCACGCGCCGCGCTCGCCGATTTCGAAGAGGTTCTGAAGCGTTCCCCGTCCTGCGACGACGCCGACGACATCCGCCGGCGCATCATTGAATTGCGGCGCGAAGCGTCGCGCTTGAATTAGGGGCCATTCAATCTCACCGCAAAGACGCAAAGGCGCAAAGGGAGCGCAAAGGAATGCGAGAGAGAAGAATATTCGAAGGTGGTTTTTTGGCCTTGCCGAAATTTGACCACAGTGGTCGGGATAACCAGGCCACCTCATCTGGACCGTACCCTGGAAATGGATCCGCCTATTCAACCCATTTACCTTTTCTTTCCTTTGCGTTCCCTTTGCGTCTTTGCGCCTTTGCGGTGAAGACTTAAAGGCCCAAGTTTGAAGAATACGTCCCCTTATTTGTTACTGACACTGGCGTCGCTGTTCTGGGCGGCGAACTGGGTGGTCGGGCGTGCCATGCGCAACGACATGCCGCCGATCGCGATGGGGTTCTGGCGCTGGGCCATCGCGCTGCTGATTCTGCTGCCATTCGCCGCTGCGGAACTGCGCCAGAAGTGGAGCGTGGTGCGGGCAAACTGGCTAACGCTGGCGCTGCTCGGCGCGCTCGGCGCCTCCGCTTTCAATACTCTGGTATATCTCGGCCTGCAGTACACCGCAGCCACCAACGGCGTGCTGTTGAATTCGATCACGCCGATCATGATCGTCCTCCTGTCCTGGATCGTGCTGGGCGAGCGTATTTCCTCCCGGCAGGCGCTTGGCGTGGCGTTGTCGCTGGCGGGCGTCATCGCCATCGTTGCGCGCGGCGACGCGCATTTGCTTGCCGCACTGCAATTCAATCGCGGCGACCTTTTGCTGGTCACCGCGATGTTTCTGTGGGCCATCTATACCCTGATCCTGCGCCGGCGTCCGCCGGAGCTTTCCGCAGTCGGCTTCCTGGCGGCGATGTTGCTGCTCGGACTGCCGTGGCTATTGCCTTTTTATCTGTGGGAATTCAGTGTCCACGGAGGATTTTCACTTACGCCCGCGACAATGGCGGCATTGGCGTACTACAGCACCCTCCCGTCGATCGTCGCCTATCTGTTCTGGAATCGCGGAGTCGCGCAGGTCGGTCCGAACAAAGCGGGGCTGTTCGTGCACCTGATGCCGGTGTTCGGTGCGCTGCTGTCGGTGATTTTTCTTGGCGAGCGGCTGTATGCGTATCACTACGCGGGGGCGGCGCTGATTTTTGCAGGGATATGGCTTACGACGCGCCGAGGAAATGCCGTAACGCCATCAAATTCAGAGCGAAGGCTCAGAATTTGATGGAAAGGCCTATCGAATGAACCGATGAATCGAGTCCGAAGCCAGCGCTGAAACTGGATGTGCTGTTGCCGATCAGTTCTGAGTAACGCTCGGATTCGGCACGAACTGTAATCGACTTGGTGAAGCCGTAGCTCAAGCCGATGCCGTAGACCTGGCCGAGGCCGTTTGGCTCATCCGAATATCGACGATTGCCGGCCTCTTCCTGGAAACCTTTCTGCCGGTAGTGAAGGCCGAGGCGTCCGTAGAGCGACAGGCCGGACTGAAACGGCAGCTTAGCGACGCCGGACAGACTCCATGCCGTGCCGTGGCAGGAGCGAGAGCCATCGCCGGCGAACGAGTCGCCGCCGCAGGCCGATGCATTGGGGCCGAAATTGGTCTGGGCGCCTTCGATGGCGAATGCATCGGACATGCGATAGCCGCCGTATAGACGCTGAGCGTTCGGGCTTTCCGGATTGGTGCCGGGCAGAACCCCGCGAACGCCGACTGAATCGCTCAATCCCCAGAAACCTGCGCTATAGCCGCCGTACCATTGATCCCGGTTCTGGGCGAAGACCGTTACGCCGAATGCCAGAAGGGCAAACAGCGCAAGCGTCTTGAGCGATAAGTCGAAGGGCGGCATGATGCGATCTGGACGTTTCCGTACCCCAATTCTAGTCATTTTTTTGCGGTGTCAGCTTGCATTTTCGATGAATTCGCAGCAAAACAACAGTTCCGCGACCCCTGTTCAGGACCAGGCGGTCCAGCAGGCGGAAATGTTCGCCAATCGGATCTCGAAAAATGTTAAACACCTGAAAAAATGGGCAAAAAGTGCCGGCGTCGAATGTTTCAGAGTCTACGATCGAGATATTCCGGAACTGCCTTTTGCTGTGGATCTTTATTCCGATCGTGCCCATCTGCAGGAATACAGCAAGCCGGTGATGGAAGTCCGTGCGCAACGCCGGTGGCTCACCGCCATGCACGAAGCGGCTGCTCAGGCACTGAATATTCCGCTTGAACGAGTGACGCTGAAGCAGCGTTACGGCCAGCGTCCGGATGATCAGTATCGGAAACTTGCCGCCAGCGCGCAGGATTTCGTGGTGCGGGAGGGCGGCAATCGCTTCATCGTCAATCTGACCGATCATCTCGATACCGGGCTGTTCCTGGATCATCGCCAGACGCGGGCGTTGGTCGGAACGCTGGCCGCCGGCAGGCGGGTCTTGAACCTGTTCTGTTATACCGGAAGCTTCAGCGTCTACGCTGCCAGGAACAAAGCCGCCTCCACGACCAGCGTCGACCTGTCGAAAACCTATCTCGACTGGGCAAGGCGCAACTTCGAACTCAACGGACTCGAACTCGGGCGCAATCGGCTGGTGCAAGCCGATGTCGTGCGTTTCCTCGAACAGGAACGGTCGTCGAAAGATCGCTATGAGCTGATCGTGCTCGACCCGCCGAGTTTTTCGAATTCGAAGCGCATGCAGGGTGTACTCGACGTGCAACGCGATCACGTCGCGCTGGTTCGCGGGAGCCTTTCGCTGCTGGCGTCCGGTGGCGAATTGTTGTTCTCGACCAACCTGCGCAGTTTCCGCCTGGACGCCGATGCGCTCGCGGACCTCAGCCTGATCGAGATATCGGAGCAGACCGTGCCGCCGGATTTTCGCAATCGCAGGATCCATCGATGCTGGCGCATCACGGCGAAGCCGTGACGCGCCAGCATCGAGCGTGAATACCGCAAGGGCCGTGTCCACGGGATACCGGGCTGCGCCCATAAATGTCGTGAATATCGTGAAACGAAAGGACGTAAATGTCGTAAGGTCCTGGTGCCGTGCGCAGTTGCGACATTCACGATATTCACGGATTCACGACCCTGCAATGTGATATTTTTCTCCAGACATAACAATCCACCGCTGTGAATGAAAGCAGAAGCCCCGCCCACCGCCATTCGCGAACACGTAATCGCCTTCCTCGACCGGGGACTCGGGTCGGACCACGATGCTTACGAGCTTGCCAGCTGCTTCGAAGCAATCGCCAACGCAGACAGTCTGGCGCACAGGCTGGATTCGCTGATTGCGCTGATCGACTGGACGCGACAGGCACCGGAAGACGCCGCTGGCCGTCCGGATCGCTCGCGGCTCGTCAAGGCAATCGAGGTGCTGGAAGCGTTGCCCGACGTGAGGCACAGTCTGCAGGACACCTTTGCCGAAATTCTATCCGAGACCGAGGGCGTGAACTTGTACGGCGAAACCGGGATTCCGGGCGATCGCGGATTCATTGCCGAGCTGGCCGACCGCGTCATGGGGCGGGTCCTCCCCGAACCCAACGACGATCATGATCTCGCGCGTCTGATATCGCGCCTGTACGCGAGCCGGGGAGAAGCGGAGAACGTCCATCTGCTGGCGCCGGAACTCTTTCACCGGATCGTCGGCGCGATTGCGCCTGCCGATCGTCCGGAGATCTGGGCGCCGCTGAAAACGGCTTTCGCGGATGGCTTCAGATTGCTGGCGATCCGTGTCCAGGCGCAAGGTCTGTCATCGAAGCTGCGCGCCCGCGGTCATCCCGCGTCCGTGGCGCAATCGCCTTTTCACCTTCTCGCGCTGACCAGCCATATCCTGATGGATGCGTGGCGCGCAGGTGCGGATATCTCCGCGCCGATCAGGTCCTGGCGGGAACTCTGCCTCGCCTGCCGCGCGGAAACCGCGGAGGTTTCCCGCCGCATCGAGAGCCAAGGGGTAAGCGTGGACATTGTCTACGGATTGGCCGTGCTGGAACGTTGCCTGTCGCGCATGGAAGCCATGATCGAGCACATCGAAAGTCCGCCGGGAACGGCGAGGAATGACGCCATCCACCGCTTGCTGGCAGAACTCATCGTTGCGGCCCACGATGACCGCAGCATTCGCCATCTGATCCGCGGCAATCTGCAGATGCTCCAGCGCAAGATCGTCGACCGCTCCGGAAAAACCGGCGAACATTACGTCGCGCACAGTCGTCGCGCATACCGCTTCATCTGGCTGGCTGCGGCGGGCGGCGGATTGCTGACAGTGCTGACGGCCGCCATCAAGCTCAAGGTCACGCACTCCGGATTGCCGCTGTTCATCGAAGGATTGCTGTCGGGGCTCAACTACGCGGCCAGCTTCATGCTGCTGCATCACTTTCACCTGATCCTGGCGACCAAGCAACCGGCCATGACTGCGGCCACGCTGGCCAGGTTGCTGCGCAGTCGCAATCGAACCGAGCGCCTCGACAGCATGGTCGAGTTCACGATTCGTATCTGCCGCTCGCAGTTGGCCGCGGCGACGGCCAACGTGTCGGTGATCTTCATCGGGGCTTTCCTGTTCAACCTTCTCTGGCGTCTCGCGCTCGGCCACAACTATCTCGGTACAAGGGAAGCACAGGACGTGTTCGAAACACTCAGTCCGGTCAACAGCGGCACCGTGTTCTACGCCGCGCTGACCGGGGTAATCCTCTGGATGGCCGCCATGATCGGTGGCTGGATGGACAACTGGACGGTGTATCACCGGCTGCCGCAGGCAATCGCCGACCACCGTCTGGGAGAGCGTTTCGGGCGCAGGTCCATGGTGCGTGCTGCCGGCATCGTTTCTCGAAACATGTCGGCGTGGGCGACCAACATTTCGCTCGGCTTTCTGCTCGGGCTTGCGCCCGTGATGGGGCAGTTTCTTGGCCTGCCCATCGACGTGCGTCACGTCACTTTGTCTTCGGGAATGCTGGCCTTCGCCTGCGCAGGACTGCGCGGATGGTTCAGCACCGGCTGGTTCTTCTGGGCACTCGCCGGTGTGGCGACGATGTTCGTCCTGAATCTGAGCGTGAGTTTCTTTCTTTCGCTGTATACCGCGGCGCGCGCCTATGATCTGGCGCGAAGGGAATTGACCGTGCTGGGGGCGAGGTTGCTGCGGCGGTTTGTGCAGCACCCGCTGGACTTCATTCTTCCGCGAGAGCTCGACGAAGTAGAAAAAGACGAGGGGAAAGGTTAAAGGTAATAGGTAAAAGTGAAAGGCTTAAGTCGCAGTTGCCTTTCGGCTTTTAACTTTAACCTTTCAACTTTTACCTTTTCGCTGCCGAGTCAGACTCAGGGTCGCCTGACTCAGGGCGGCGTTCGCAGAGGTATCGGATCGCCCCTCAGGTCTTCTTCCTCCAGTTCCTTGAGGCTCTTCTGCCGCGCGCCGGGGCCGGCAAGTGCGATCAGTTCGTGGGTAACCGCCGCACTTCCAGCCGCCCAAGCGAACGCGGTTGCAGTCAGAGTAATCCCAATCACGGTGATCACCAGCGCAAGGCCCAACTTGCCGCCGGCAACAGGTGTCGACGGCAACGCGATTTTCCGAGCGCGGGCGCCGAGACTGCCGCTGCCCATCCCAAGGACGAGCTGATCTTGACGTGCTTGAGCGACGGCATGCATCGCACGAAGCACAACGAGCC
>JANOGH010000036.1:0-6094 GCA_031414075.1 Betaproteobacteria bacterium
CCTCAAGGTGCCGAAGGACAAGGTGCGCGTTCGCGTCGGCGATGTCGGCGGCGGTTTCGGCATGAAGACCCAGCTCTATCCCGAAGACGTGGTGTGCGCCTGGGCGGCGCGCAAACTCAAACGGCCGGTGCACTGGTGCGCCAGCCGCAGCGAGGAGTATCTGGCCGGCAATCATGGGCGCGACCAGATCGACCGCGCGGAACTGGCCTTCGATGCCGAGGGCAGGATTCTTGGCCTCCGGGTTGAAATTGTCGGCAACATCGGCGCGCACGCCAGCGGTCCCGGCGCGGTCATCGTGGTGGCGGTCGGGCCGAAGGTCATCACCAGTGTCTATCACATTCCCGCGTTGCATCTGCGCGGCACTGCCGTCCTGACCCACACCAACGTTGTGGGCGCCTACCGGGGCGCCGGCCGGCCGGAGGCGATTTATCTGATCGAACGCCTGATGGATCAGGCGGCGGCCGAGATGAAAATCGATGCGGCGGAGTTGCGCCGCAGGAATTTCATTCAGCCCTCGCAGATGCCGTACAAGACGCCGATGGGCGAAAAATTCGACAGCGGCAACTTTCCCCATATGCTCAACCGCATTCTCCAGCACGCCGACTGGACAGGCTTCCCGGCACGGCGCGAGGCGTCGCGCAAGCGCGGCCTGCTGCGCGGACGGGCGATTTCGACGTTTCTGGAATGGACCGGCGCCGTGTTCGAGGAAAAACTGCGGCTCGACGTCCAGGCGGACGGGCGCGTGGTGGTGTACACGGCCATGCAGGCGATGGGGCAAGGCATCGAAACCAGCTACGTCCAGATCATTTCAGAGACGCTGGACGTCGATCCTGACTCGATTGTTATTGTGCAGGGCGATAGCGATATCGCCCAGGGCATGGGCAGTATGGGCAGCAGATCGCTCTACATCGGCGGGTCGGCATTGTTGACGGCGTCCAAGCAGGCCGTGGAGACCGGGAAAAAACTGGCCTCCGACGCGCTGGAGGCGGCCGCCGGCGACATCGAATATCGGAATGGCCGCTTCAAGGTGGCCGGGACTGATGTCGGGATCGGACTGTTCGAACTCGCCGGCAAACAACCCGAAGGTCGCATCGCCATCAGTACCCATCAGAAAGTCGAGGGACCCTCGTGGCCGAACAGTTGCCATGTCTGCGAAGTCGAGATCGATCCGGAAACCGGCGTGACCCGTATCGTGCGTTACACCACGGTCGATGACGTAGGGCGAGTGATCAACCCCTTGATTGTCGCCGGTCAGGTGCATGGCGGCATCGCCCAGGCCGTGGGCCAGGCCTTGTTGGAAAACGCGCAGTACGATCCCGAATCCGGTCAGCTTCTGACCGGTTCGCTACTGGATTACTGCCTGCCGCGCGCGGATGACCTGCCGATGTTCGATACCCACACCGACGAATCGACGCCGTGCAAGATCAATCCACTCGGGGCCAAGGGGGTGGGCGAGCTCGGCACCGTCGGCGGCACGCCCACGGTCATGAATGCGGTCATCGACGCATTGCGCCCGCTCGGCGTCAAACAGATCGAAATGCCGGCGACGCCGGAAAAAGTCTGGCGCGCCATCAATCAGGCTAAGGCTGCTTAATAGGTCAACACCCAACACAGAGGCGCAGAGGCCACAGAGTTCACAGAGGAATTCTTGGCGAATACATGCAAGGGTGACAATGACCCGAGGATGCAAACCGTATGACTTGTTGTTCTCTGTGTTCTCCGTGTCCTCTGCGCCTCTGCGTTGGGTGGAAGCCTTAGAGCTTTCGGTTCTTTGCGTTCCAGTGTCGCTCGAGATTGGAGATGAGCGCGGGGCTGAAGTGGCAGTAGGCCTGCTCCCGTGCGTAGGTGGCGAAGTAGCGGCGAAACAGGTCCAGCGGTTCCTGCGTCACACGGAACGCGCGCCGGTTGGACGCTGCACTGACGATACCGGAACCGGTGAAGTTGTCGACCACGCGTTCGATCGCGCCATCCATGTCCGCTGCTTCGACGATCTCGTCGCAAATCAGACGGCCCTCGGGACTGTCGCAGTCAAACCGGCGCTCGTACATGATCGCCTGCCGCGCAATGCGCTCGCCGGTGAAGCGTGGCAGGCGCATGTTGGCCGCTCCGGGAATGATGCCTTCCTTGCGCGCCGGCAGGCTCAGAAAAGCACCTCGCGCTGCCAGTACGTAATCCATCGTCAGCAGATACTGGCAGTGGCCGCCGATGGCGAATTGTTCGACCACGGCCACCCAGGGTTTTTCGATGGTTTGCCCGTTCACATCGTCCGGCGTCATATCCTCGCGCGCCACGCCGCGGAAGAACTTGTTCACGATGCCCAGATCACGCTGCAGGTACCAGATGAACGGTATCTTGCCGTAGTACAGATGGGTGAGATTGATGCCGCTGCCGAGCATGCGCCGGCCGTCGTATTTTCCGCCCTGCACGTAGTCGCCGCGCAGCACGCCGATCTGGGTCCGCGGGTCGAGGATCGCAAGGTCGACGGCAATCTCGGCGGCATCGATCGTCGTGTCGTCTTCCGCGTTCAGGTGGCGCGGATTCTTCTGGATCACGTAAGACGCCCTGCCGTTACGGAACACTTCTGCGGCGCCAAGATCGAGGCGGCCGGTTTTCTCGTATTCGGCAAGTTGCGCGATGGCTTCGGGACGCGGCAGCAGCATGGCATGGCAGAGATGCGTTCCCGATCGCGTGTCGGCGAGCACACTCGAAACGAAAATCCCCTGATCGACTTCGTGTCCCTCCTTGTCGCGTTGCATCAGCGCCGATTCGGCGCCGACTTGCGCCTGCGTCGGCGTCAGGCCGGGTATCAGCACGGCCGCGTCATAGATCAGTTGTTCGACGCGCACGAATCGGGTGCGACTGCGTGTCAGCCGGTCGTAGACCGCTCCCGCATGAGCCGAAAGAAAGCGTGTGCGAGCCTCGCGCGCGATGCGCTTGATGTGTTCAGCGGCGTCGGCCTGCTCCGCATTGCGTGCCGGTTTCGCGGGAAGCCGCATCAGCAGTGCGGCGCTGGCCTCCCAGAACGGCGAGTAGCGTGCGCAGTCGCCGGTAAAATCACCGATGTCGAGCGGTGCTGACGCGCGCCACGCTTTGATCGCATCGTTGCCGATGCCGGCTCGGTGCAAGTCTTGCGCTTCCTGAGCAAACGGGTTGGTTGCCGATGGTGACACGCTGTTCTCCTCCTATGGATCTTTCCCTAATTCACATCAGTGAATTAGATCAACCCTCACCCTCTCCCTCCGGGATACCCTGGCGCAGCCCGGAGTAACCGTTTAGAGGGCTGGGGTGAGGGATTGAGCGTTCTAACTGTAATCAATTACGCAACGCTCAATAATTCTTCGGCCGTTTGTCGATGACGCGCGCGGCCTTGCCCTGCGAGCGTTGCAGGGTGCCCGGTTCGACTACGCGCACCTTTGTGCTGACCCCGATCAATCCCTTGATCAGCCGTTCCACTTCCTGCTCGACGCCGCTGCGAGCGACGGCCGACAGCGGCCCGGGAATTTCCGGGCGGCGTTCGATCAGCACGTCGAGTTCGTCCATGTGGCCGTCGCGGCGGACTTCGAGGACGTAGTGCGGTGACAAGGTTGCCTGCTGTACCACGATCTCCTCGATCTGGGAAGGGAAGACATTGACACCACGGATGATGAGCATGTCGTCGCTGCGCCCCGTGACGCGATCCATGCGGCGCATGGTGCGCGCGGTGCCCGGCAGCAGCCGCGTGAGATCGCGTGTCCGATAGCGAATGATCGGCATGCCCACCTTGGTGAGCGAGGTGAGTACCAGCTCACCTTGCTCGCCGTCAGGCACCACGGCTCCGGTTCGCGGATCGATGATTTCAGGAAAGAAATGGTCCTCCCAGATTGTGAGGCCGTCGTGCGTCTCGATGCACTCCGCGGCAACGCCGGGACCGATGACCTCGGACAATCCATACAGGTCGAGCGCCACGATACCGAAGCGCTTTTCGAGTTCGGTCTGCATGCTGGGCGACCAGGGCTCGGCGCCAAAGATGCCCACGCGCGGCGAGGACTGCGCAGGATCCAATCCCTGGCTTTCAAATTCGTCCGCGATCACCAGCAGATAAGACGGCGTGCACATGATGATGTCGGGCTTGAAGTCGCGGATGAGCTTGACCTGCCGCTCAGTCATGCCGCCGCTGGCGGGAATCACGGTCGCGCCGAGTGCTTCGGCACCGTAGTGCGCGCCGAGCCCACCGGTGAACAAACCATAACCGTAGGCGATGTGCACGATGTCGCTGGATCGTGCGCCGGCTGCGCGCAGCGAGCGCGCCATGACCGATGCCCACATCTCGATGTCCTGCTTCGTGTAGCCGACGACCGTCGGCTTTCCGGTGGTGCCGCTGGATGCGTGCACTCGCACGATCTCGTCCATCGGCACCGCGAACATGCCGAAAGGATAGTTGACGCGCAGGTCGGCCTTGGTCGTGAAGGGAAATCGCCCCAGATCCGTGAGGTTTTTAAGGTCGCCGGGATGCGCACCGGCCGCTTCGAAAGCCCGGCGGTAGTGCGGCACTTTTTCGTACGCATGGCGCAGACTCCAGCGCAGCCGGTCGAGCTGCAGCGCGCGCAATTCGTCGATCCCCGCCTTCTCGATGGGCTCGAGTTGATCCATTGCCCTCAATGCTCCCTCTCTGTTATCTGTGTGTCGGTGGTTCAGGTCTGCAGCAATTCGCGCACGTGTTGCGCGATCGCCAGTGATGCGGTCAGTCCAGGCGATTCGATGCCGTACAGATTGACCAATCCGGCGACCCCGTGATCCTGCGGTCCGTGAATGAGGAAGTCCGCGGCTGCTTCGTTCGGGCCGGAGACTTTGGGACGAATGCCGGTGTAGCCGGGCTGCAACTGGCCGTCCCTGAGACCTGGGTAATACTTGCGGATCGCTGCGTAGAACAGCGGCCCGCGTGAGTGATCGAAACTGTAGTCCACCGAATCGACCCAGGATACGTCGGGACCGAAACGCACCTGGCCGGCGAGGTCAACGGTCACGTGGACACCGAGATGGGCATGGCTTGCTACCGGATAAACCAGGCGCCTGAACGGTGGTTTGCCCGACAACGTGTAGTAATGCGCCTTGGCGAAATATTGCGGGGGAATGCTCTGCGCCGGCATGCCGTCGATCGATCGCGCAATGTTCTGCGCGAACAGGCCGGCGGAATTGACGACGCTCCTGCAGGCAATGGTCATCGGCTCTTCGCCGCCGACGTTCAGCACCACGCCGTTGGCGCCGACCGCTCCGGATTCGACCGGACTCTTGAACACGACGCTGGCACGGCGGTTCTCGGCATCTCCCTGATAGGCGAGCATCAGCGCGTGGCTGTCGATGATGCCGGTAGAAGGCGAAAAAAAGCCGGCCACGCAGTCCACATCCGGTTCCAGTTCTCGCAGCTCCTCGCGCGAAAGCCAGCGCAGATCCTTGACGCCATTGGCTTCGGCTTTCCCGATGTAATCCTGCAGTGTGGGGATTTCGTCCTCAGTCACGGCGACGACGATCTTGCCGCTGTTTCTGTGCGGTACGCCATGTTCGGCGCAGTAGTCGTAGAGCAGCGACTTGCCGGACACGCAAAACCGGGCTTTCAGCGAACCTTTCGGGTAATACAGGCCGGCGTGAATGACTTCGGAATTGCGCGAACTGGTGTGAGTGCCGATGGCATCAGCGGCCTCCAGTACGATCACCTCGCGCCCGGCGATTGCGAATGCGCGCGCGATGGCGAGGCCGACGACACCGGCGCCGAGGACGGCGCAATCCACTTGTTCGGTCACGAAGCTTGTTTCCAGATGGCTATACTGCGAAGAACGCATGTTACCCGAAGGCACCCGCGCTCCTGCATGGCCGACTACTGGAATACGGACTGGCTGAACCGCTCCGACATGTTTGCGCCGCTGCGTGCCGTGGGCGCGCGATTGCCGGGCATCGGCTGGCCGAATTCCGACTTGCTCAACGGACTTGCCGACGATGCCGGCAGGGTGGTCAATGCGCAGGGTTTGCGTGTGCGTTTCGTCCCGCAGGCGCCCAGATCGACAGACTTCCGGGACGGCTTCGAGCCGCGCGCTTTTCTAACGGGCGAAGTGCAGCTGCG
>JANOGH010000037.1:0-7277 GCA_031414075.1 Betaproteobacteria bacterium
GCACGCGGTCGCCCGTCTTCAGGATCGCCAGACCACCCATGCTGGCCGCTTCCGGCGAGGCATTCAGGATCGAAGGCGAACCGGAGGTGCCGGACTGGCGGCCGTCGCCGATGCACGGCAACTCGGTGATGCCCTGCTTGATCAGTTTCGCGGGCGGTTGCATGTTCACCACTTCGGCTGCACCCGGATAACCCTTCGGACCGGCGCCGCGCACGAACAGCATGCAGTCGTCGTCGATCTTCAGTTTCGGATCGTCGATGCGGTGGTGGTAGTCCTCCGGTCCATCGAACACGATGGCACGGCCTTCCCATGCGTTCGGATCCTTCGGGTTGGACAGGTAACGCTTGCGGAAAGCCTCCGAGATCACGCTGGTCTTCATGATCGCGCTGTCGAACAGGTTACCCTTGAGGTTGAGGAAGCCCGCCGATTTCTTCATCGGCTGCTTGTAGGGCCAGATCACCTTGGCATCCTCCGTCGGCGTTTTCCTGCAATTGTCGTACAGCGTCTTGCCGTTGACGGTCAGCGCGTTCTTGCGGATCTTGCCGGCTTTGATCAGTTCGTGGACTACAGCAGGCACACCGCCGGCGCGATGGTACTCCTCGCCCAGATACTCTCCCGCCGGTTGCAGGTTTACCAGCAGCGGGATGTCGTAGCCGATCTTCTCCCAATCGTTGTTGTCGAGCTTGACGCCGATATGGCGCGCGATGGCGTTGAAATGGATCGGCGCATTGGTCGAGCCGCCGATCGCGGAGTTGACTACGATCACGTTCTCGAAAGCTTCACGGGTCATGATCTGGGACGGGCGCAGGTCTTCCCACACCATTTCGACGATGCGCTTGCCGCTTTCGTACGCGTTCACCGCGCGATCCTTGTGCGGGGCCGGAATCGCGGCGCTGCCGGGTAGCGACATGCCGAGCGCTTCCGCCAGCGAGTTCATGGTCGATGCCGTGCCCATGGTGTTGCAGTGGCCCGGGGACGGCGCGGAGGACGCGATCAGTTCGATGAATTCCTCGTCGTTGATTTCGCCCGCCGCCAGCAGTTCACGCGCCTTCCAGACGATGGTGCCCGAACCGGTGCGCTCACCGCGGAACCAGCCGTTCAGCATCGGCCCACCGGAGAGCACGATGGCGGGAATGTCGACGGTCGCCGCCGCCATCAACTGCGCCGGAGTGGTTTTGTCGCAGCCGGTGGTAAGGACGACGCCGTCGATAAAATAGCCGTACAGGACTTCCACCAGCCCGAGGTAGCAGAGGTTGCGGTCGAGCGCGGCGGTCGGGCGCTTGCCGGTTTCCTGGATCGGGTGCACCGGAAACTCGAAGGCGATGCCGCCGGCCTCGCGAATGCCCTCGCGCACGCGATGGGCGAGTTCGAGATGATGGCGGTTGCAGGGAGACAGGTCCGAGCCCGATTGTGCAATGCCGATGATCGGCTTGCCGGCCTGCAATTCCTCGCGCTTGAGCCCCCAGTTCATGTAGCGCTCGAGATACAGCGCCGTCATGTTGGGGTTGTCGGGATTGGCGAACCATTTGCGGGAACGCAGCTTTGCGGGATCTTTTTTGATTTTGCTTGCCATAGTCTGCTTCTCCTCGGGAACGCCTCGGCTTCGAAAGCTTCGGCTGTCTGATAGTGAACTGAGCGGGGGATTTTACCCGACGGGAAAGACGAGTGCCGGGCGTTTGGATTGGACTTCGCTTCAAGTCAGGATGCGCCGTTGCGGATCGCAAACCGGTGGTAACCGTTCCTCAACGGGATTTACGCAGCGCCGGGTTGAGCTTGTCGATGTCGGCCTGAACCTGATCGCGGCTGCGTTCGTAAATGAGCTCGCGCCCCATCGCACTCCCCACATAGCCCATCCGGTTGCGCGTCGGCGATAGATCGCATTTGACGTTATGGATGCCTTCGCCAAGAACAATCTGGATGCGGTCGGCGCGCTTGTTCAGCACAACCACGTCAATGGTCTGGCCGGTTTCGGTAATACGTACCTTGATTTTCTCGTCGATCATGAGCATCACCTCTCGTTGACGAATCATCTGTGCGATTGCGGAACAGGCGATCAGTGATTCCGGATGCATCTTACCGGACTTCGGAGCGAAACCCGACATGTGCCGGGAGCGTGCCTGGCATCCGGCAGCGATGCGCAATCGGACGCAAAAATCACGACAGCGATTGCCATTTTTGTTCTCTGCGCCATTGCGTTGAAGCTTTTCGACCAAAAAAAAGCCGGGCTGGTGGGCCCGGCATCAAATCGAGAGCTGTATCGCGGAATCTTTCTCTTCCAGCAAGTCTTTTCCGTTTCATTTGCCCGTATAGGTCACAGTCCAGATCACGCCAGTCTTGGCCACCGGATAGAACGGCATGCTCTGGTTGAAATCCATGTGAACGTAGCCGTAATCGACGATGTACATGGTTTTGCCGTCGTTGCTGAACACCACATCGTTCGGCCGCTCCATGCCGCCCTGGTTTTCGGGCTTCTGATAGGCGTTGCCGCCCGGTTCGATATTATGCGCAAACGGCGCCCACTTGATTCCGGCCGGGCTGAGGAACTCGACGCGCAACACGTACGGCCAGGTCGGCTCCAGGCTGTCGGGGCCGGTGAGAATGCCATAGACCGAAGCAAACAGATTGTTGTCGCTGCCGAAACCCTTCGCGCTCCACGCGATGCCGTCGATCGGGCTGTTGGTGTCCCATTCCAGCAACGGATTGATGTACCCGTTCGGATTCTTGTTGGCGACCGCCAGCGGCACCCCGCGCACACCGGAGTTGTGTACGTTACCGGTGTAAGGCGAGTTTTTGGGAACGAACGGCTTGTCCCCGATGTAGAGTTGCGGGTGCGGGCGATCGACCACCGAGCCGGTGTAGGACTTCCAGCCGAAACGCTTGTTGGTGACGAAGTTCATCCCCTCCTTGTCGGGAAATCCCGCGTCCTGACCCTTCTCCGTGACCAGCCAGATCTTTTCCGCCCCGTTGGCAATGCGACGGTTACCCAGATCGTTCATGCCGTTATCGGAGACGGCGAGCGCATTGTCGAAGCGGCTGCCCTTGGGACCGAACTCGACACCCGACTGGTTGCGGAAACCCATCGCATAGACTTCCATTTTGTTATGCGGATAGATGCCATTGGCGTCTTTGTCTCCGAACCTCACGCGCATGATCGAGCCATGGCAGGGCACAGTGGCCTTGACGATCTGGCCCGGTTTCGCCGCCACGCCGGCCGGCATGTAGGCGCCGGTCATGCGTCCGTCCGAAGTCTTCACGTTGAGGCCGGTATGGACGATATCGCGGCAAGGCGCATCGTGCGGCGTATTGCCGAGGCCGTCGGGGTGCGCCAGCCAGAACGGGTCGTTCGGGATATCGGTCCAACCGAGATTGTCCGGATCCGCGAAACCCTCGTTGCTGGGCGCGCCCAGTGCGAAATACAAATAGCCGTTGTGGCAGGTGATGCCGCCATTGCGGTGATCGCCGTTTTGCAGGTCCTTGATAATCACCTTGAGCTCGCCGTTCAACCCCTTCATTTCCCAGATTCGCTCGCCGTATTCCGGGATGTACATCACGCCGTTCTCCGGGCAGTAGGCGATTTCGTTCATGACTGTCTTGAACGTCCCCTCGCCGACCTTCTTGATCAGTTTTCCGCTCCGGTCGTAGACCGCCACGTGCGGCTTCGGCATCAAGTCGGCGTCGGGTCCACCGAACAGGTTGCCGGAGATCGCAACCCAGACGTTGCCGTCCGCGTCCACGGCAGCGGCCGATGGCGTACTCAGCCCGGCGACGAAGATGCCGACCTTGTATCCGGGCGGCACGACGACCTTGGATGGATCAGCCGGTACCGGTGTCTGCTTGATCCATTGCGTCAGATCACCGGCGAAAATGGGAACTGCGAACAGACACCCCGCCAACCAAATTGCGATTGCGATTGCTCTTTTCATCTTGGCTCTCCTCCTGAATTGTTAGTTTAGTAACGCGCCAGACTTCGAATGAATACGATCAGATTTCCTATGTCATCTTCGGAAAATGTCGTGCCGAAAGACGGCATGTAGCCGCTCTTGTTTACGCCTTCTCCTCCTTTCGCTATCACAGTGAATAAATATTCATCGGGTAGCTGGTCGATATAGCCCTTCTTGGTCAGATTCTGCGGGCGCGGCATGAAGCCATCCTTGCGTCCGCCTCGGCCGTCCGGCCCATGGCAGCCCTGGCAGTACTGCTGGAAGAGCTGGTCGCCGCGGGCCGGATCCCCGTCGGCCGTCGCCGGTGCCGCCAGCGACGCACACAGCGCCGCCGCTACGGCCCGCACACACAAGAAGGTCGGACCGCCGACTTCCGCGCGCAAACCGGACCACAGTCTCTTCATCAAAGCTCTCCCGAACAGAACTGCTTTTGTTTTGGCGAACCGGAGGCTGGCAAGCTCAGGTGCCCGACACCCATTTCTGCAACGCCAGTGTTACGCCGAACGCCGCGATCGCGAACCAGGCCAGCAGCACTGCACCGGCGCCACCGAGCAGCATCGCATCCAGCAGGGAGATCCCCGCAATCAAGCTGACAACCGCACGCGGCACGTCCCCGGGCTTGCGCCGGCGCAGGAGCCACAACGCGTAAAGCGCCCACAAAGCGAGCAAAACAAGTGGCAATACTACCATCGGCTGGGCCGGCACCAGATAAATTCCATAGGCCATCGGCACGGCCAGAAAAGCGAGCGGCCAGATATTTTCCAGGCGACCGAGATGCTCTTTCTTGGCGGCGTAGGTCAACCCGATCAGATAGCAGAGCAGGACCACCGCAGCGACGATCACCTGCTGGGGAATGAATGCGGTCACCGCCAGCGCGGCTGTCAGATAGACCAGCATCCGGCACAAACCCATGACCAGCGGGCTCAGCGGATTGTTCTTGTGATGCCAGTTGTAAAAAACGATGGCCGCAGCCAGCGCAAATCCCGCCGCGACGGGTCGCCACTGCGTCAACGGTTCGTAGCGGTAGCCCACCCAGGCAAGCAGGGCAAGACCCACGAACATCATGCCGAAGCCAAATGCGTGGACCTGGGCCGCACTCGCCTGCCCCGAGGGAATCGGCCGTTCCGGGCGTGCCTTTGCGTCGAAGCCGTGATCGAATGCATCGTTGAGGAACATGCCGCCGACGTAGAACAACGACAGGGAGACAATCAGCAGCAGCAGACGCCAGTCCACCGTTGCGGTACCCGCCAGTGCCACGCCGGTGAGCACGTTGGACCAGACTGTCGGCAGATTGGATACGCGCCCCAGTTTCAGCGCGACGGAAAACTTCATACCGCCAGAACCTCTTTCACCCAGTTCAGCTCGCGCGCGATGGCCTGCTCCATGCCGCCGGCACGCAGATGTTCGGGCAGGACGTTCCAGGTATAGGTCTCGACTTCCAGGTGCGGCGAGATCGGGCGCGAACGATGGATGCCGAGCACTTCGCTGATGAAGGAGCGCGTTGACGAGAATGCGCCGAGGTCGTCCATGAAGATCGGCACATGGCAGTGCACGCGCCATTCGCGGCCGTCGGCTTTGCCCGTTGCCGTCGCCAGCGCTTCCGGCAGGTCGGCGTAGCGTCTGATGCCGTTCGGCCCCTCTTCAACAACCTGGTGCAGGTAGACGGGATCGTCGAACTGCCTCAATGCCGTCACCGCTTCCTGCGTCAATTCCGGCAAGCGCAGGCCGGCGCTGATCTGCAGTTTGGTCACGCGAACGCCGGCGTCCTGCAGAGCACGAATGCAGCCCGCCGGGTCTTCGAACTCGACCGCTGCATGACACAGGTCCAGGCACAGGCCGATATGGTCGCGCAGGGCGGTCGCAGCGGCCTTGCGGTCCAGGCCGGTGAGTTCACCCAGACGGCGTTGCGCGTCCGCACTGAACAGATACTCCTGGAAAAATCGGATGCTTTCGTCGACCGTTTCCAGAAAACAATGCGGTTCCGGCTCCAGCGCCAGGGCGATGTGGCGGCCGCTGCGGCGTTTGATCTCCACCAGCTTCGCGACATGCCGCAGCATGTTGCCGGCGATTCGCCCGACGTCCGCGCCGCCCTGCATGGCCGGCTTGAAAGCACCCGGCACGGTACTGATACTGCCGTCGACGCCATCGGGCAACAGTTGCACCAGCAGTTCCGCCAGCTCGTCGGTGTAACGCAGCCGCTCCGCGTCGCGCCAGTCGGGGAGATAAACCTCCTCCTTGACGCGCGTGCCGTGGAAAGTGCCGTAGGGAAAACCGTTGAGGGTGAAAACGTAGAGTTTCTTGCGCGCCAGGAATTCGCGAAACTCGGCGAGGGCGTTGCCGCTGCCCAGTTCGCGCGCCGCGCGCGCCGACAGGCGCAGGCCGATGCCGAACAGGGCTTCCGGCGCCACGCGGTCGCGTACCGCGGGAAAGTAGCGTTCGATGTTGGCACGCACCTCGGCCCACGATTCGCCGGGATGGATGTTGCTGCAGTAGGTCAGGTGAGCGCCGTCCGTGCCGATCTTCACTGCCCGGTCTCTTTCCGGCGCAGCCACGCCATCGCATGCAGGATTTCGTCGTTGTCCATGCTATGCACTTCCTCGCCGCGGCCGATATCGCGCAGCAGCGTGATGGTGAGCTCTCCGCCGAGGTGCTCGCGGAACTCTTCGATGCCGCGCAGCAACGTGATGGTCAACTCGCCGCCGAGATGCTCGCGGAACTCCTCGATACCGCGCAAGATGATCAGACGCCCCTGCTCGTCCCGGGTTTCCATTGCCGGATGCCAGAGATAGAAACCGAGGCGCTTGAGCAGTTTGTACACGCGATCTTCGCCGCCTGCCGCCAGCATGCCGATCTGCACCGAGTAACGCGTATCGAGTGCCAGGCCGATCGCCACCGCTTCGCCGTGGCGCAGTTCGTGGGCAGTCAGCCCTTCCAGCTTGTGCGCGGACCAGTGACCATAGTCGAGCGGCCGCGCGCTGCCGGATTCGAACGGATCGCCACCATGCGCGATCTGGCGCATGTGCAGCTCGGCACAGCGCCGGATCATGCGGGCCATTGCGGCGGGAACGCATTCGCGCAACGCTTCCGCGTTGCCTTCCAGCCAATCGAAGAACAGTGCGTCGCGAATCAGCGAAACCTTCACCGCTTCGGCGATGCCGGCGATCTTGTCGCGCGGGTGCAAGGTGCGCAGGAAGTCGGCATCGTTGAGCACTGCGAACGGCGGGGCAAACACACCGAGCAGATTCTTCATGCCAAAAGCGTTGATGCCGTTCTTCACGCCGACGCCGGAATCGTTCTGGCCGAGCACCGTGGTCGGTACGCGAATGTGGCGGATGC
>JANOGH010000038.1:0-3720 GCA_031414075.1 Betaproteobacteria bacterium
GAAACGCAAAGGAAAGAAAGATAAGTAATAGTGAAAAGACCAGATATGTGAACAGTCTCGACGAACACGACGCATCGATTGGGCGGTGATGGTCCTGAATTCCTCCTAACTCTTATACCGGATTCGTTTGGTTTCCTCTGCGCCTCTGCGCCTCTGCGGTGAAGATTTTCCGCTCTATTCAGTCACGACGTCGGCGCCTGTCGGAACGGTAAACGTGTAGAGATCCGGCGAGGTCTTGGGATTGCGCTGCAGATTGGAGAGCTTGATCGTCGTGCGCTGTCCGAAATGATCGTGAAGTTCCATGACTTCCAGGGTGTTTCCGCTGAAACCCATGCGCACTTTTTCGAACAAGCTGTCCTCGTTGTAAGGCCTGACCTCCAGCCAGTCGAGCTTTCTCCTCACTCCAATCGCGTTCAGCGAAAAATACCGGTCGACGTCATCCGCGCCCGCCAGCAGTGCGGCCGGACTGCTGCCGATCGCCTTGTCCAGATTGCGCTGGGTGACCTGGTTGAGGTCTTTGTCGTAGATCCAGAGTTTCTCACCATCGCCCACGATGATCTGCTCGTAAGGCTTGTTGTAGGTCCAGCGGAATTTCCCGGGGCGCTGAAACTGAACCGTACCGCTCGCTTGTTGCTGGACGACGCCATTGGCGTCGGTGACCTCCTGGGTGAAGTTCGCTTTCGCGGAGCGGGTCTGCTCGATAAAGGCATGCAGTTTTTCGATCGAACCCGCACTCGCCGGAAAGGCGATCAGCACGCCGGCGAGCAAGGTTGCCCGCAACGATGTGCGTCTCATCGCTTCTTGTCCGCGTTGGCCGAGGCCACCCATACCAGCATTGCCGGCACCATCCAGGTTTTTCGTATTCGCATCAGTATCTCCACGCTTTGCCTAGACCACGACCACCTTGCCGTGGTTCCGCCCTATTTTCGGTCCGCCCCGGTTCAGACTTCACTTCTGGACGGCGCGATCACCTCGCGGTTGCCGTTGGACTGCATGTTCGAAATCAGCCCCGCACGCTCCATCTGCTCGATCAGGCGCGCAGCACGGTTGTAACCGATACGCAGATGCCGTTGCACCAGCGAGATCGATGCCCGCCGCGATTTGAGCACGATATCGACCGCCTGGTCGTACAGCGGATCGGCCTCTGCGTCGGCCTCCCCCGCAGCTCCGCCGTTCTCCGCGTCATCTTCCCCGCCTTCGAGCACATCGTCGATGTACTGCGGCTGGCCGCGCGACTTCAGATAGTCCACGACCTTGTGCACCTCCTGGTCGGAGACGAAGGCGCCGTGCACGCGCTGCGGATAACCGGTACCCGGCGGCAGGTAAAGCATGTCGCCCTGCCCCAGCAGTTGTTCCGCGCCCATCTGGTCAAGTATGGTTCGCGAATCCACTTTGCTGGAGACCTGGAACGAAACACGCGTGGGAATGTTCGCCTTGATCAGGCCGGTGATGACGTCCACCGAAGGCCGCTGGGTCGCGAGCAGCAGATGCACGCCTGCAGCGCGCGCCTTCTGCGCAAGCCGCGCGATGAGTTCTTCCACCTTCTTGCCCACCACCATCATCAGGTCGGCAAGTTCGTCGATGACCACCACGATCAACGGCAATTCCTTCAGGGGTTCCGGGCTCTCCGGCGTGATCGTGAAAGGATTGGTCAGCGGCTTGCCCGCTTTTTCGGCCTCCCTGATCTTCTGGTTGAAACCGGAGAGATTGCGCACCCCCAGAGTCGACATCAGTTTGTAACGCCGGTCCATCTCGCCCACGCACCAGTTGAGCGCATGGGCGGCATGCTTCATGTCGGTGACCACCGGCGTGAGCAGATGCGGAATGCCTTCGTAGACCGACAGCTCGAGCATCTTCGGATCGACCAGAATCAACCGCACGTCCTTGGCCGTCGCCTTGTACAGCAGCGACAGGATCATGGCGTTGATGGCGACCGATTTTCCGGAACCGGTTGTTCCTGCGACCAGAACGTGGGGCATTTTGGCAAGATCCGCGACAATCGGATTGCCGGCGATATCCTTGCCCATCGCCAGCGTCAGTGGCGAGGCCATATCCGCGTAGATCCTCGAACTCAGGATTTCCGACAACCGGACCACCTGCCGCTTCGGATTGGGGATCTCCAATCCCATGCAGGATTTACCCGGGATGGTCTCGACCACGCGCACGCTCACAACCGACAGCGCTCGCGCCAGATCCTTCACCAGATTGATGACCTGGCTGCCTTTGACGCCGATGGCAGGCTCGATTTCGTAGCGGGTAATCACCGGGCCAGGCTGCGCGGCCACCACGTTGACTTCGATGCCGAAATCGGAAAGCTTTTTTTCGATAAGCCGGGAGGTGTATTCCAGGGTCTCCGCGGACAGCATCTCGATATCGGCGGGAGGTTCGTCTAGCAGATACAACGGCGGCAGCGGCGAATCCGGCAGGTCCTCGAACAGCGGTTTCTGCTTTTCCTTGATGACACGATCGGACTTGGCAATAACGGTCTTGGGCGGCTCGATGCGTATCGGCTCGTGCTCGTCGAAGCGTTTGCGCTCCACTTCGACGAGTTCCTCGCGCTGCACTGCGGCCTGTTCGCCGACTTTTCGATCCTGGCGGTCTTGCCATCGCTCTCCGATCCAAACGTAGGCGCTCTCGATTGCGGCTCCGAGCTTTTCGATGACGACCACCCACGACAGACCGGTGAGCAAGGTCAAGCCGACCCCCCACAGGATCAGCAGAATCAGCGTGCCGCCGGTAAAGCCGAATCCCCGCGCCATCAGTCCGCTGATCAGTTCGCCCAGTACGCCGCCGGGCAACTGCGGCAACTGCGCTTTCAGCGAATACAGACGCAAGGATTCGAAAGCGCTGCTCGATGCGATAAGTATGAAAAAACCCGCGCAGGCCACAGCGATGGAGCGACGGTCGCTCTCGGTGGCCACCTCGATGCGCCGATAACCCCAGACCACCGCCCCGATCAGGAATAGCACCCACCACCAGGCCGAGATCCCGAAGATATAAAGCGCCACGTCGGCAATCCATGCACCGGCCTTGCCGCCGGCATTGACCACCTGCGAACCGGATACCTGGTGCGACCAGCCGGGATCGGATTTGCGGTAAGTGACGAGGATCAGTACGAGATAGAGAGCCGCACCGATCAGCAACAGCCACCACGATTCGCGCAGCAGCGCGGCGATCTTCGGCGGAAGCGGCCGGCGCGGTGTTTTCTGAATTGCGGACGGGGCCGCCGATGATGTTCGCAAGAGCAAATTACCTTATCAGTTTCAAAGAATTATATCCCATGGCCGGCGCGCTCACGTAGCCCATTTTCCCGACGTGGACACGAGCTTTGCGGCGCTGCTACAGTCTTGCTTTTTCGAAGTTTCATCCCCAGTTCACACTCATGACCGCCAAAACAAAACACTCTCGACTTCTCATCCTGGGTTCCGGCCCTGCCGGCTACACGGCCGCCGTCTACGCCGCGCGCGCCAATCTTAAGCCAGTTTTGATTACCGGCATGATCCAGGGCGGCCAGCTCACCACGACAACCGACGTGGACAATTGGCCTGCGGACGTCATGGGCGTGCAGGGCCCGGAACTGATGGAGCGATTTCTGAAGCACGCCGAGCGCTTCGACACCGAGGTGATTTTCGATCATATCCATACTGTGAAGCTGGGTGAGCGGCCCTTTCAGTTGATCGGCGACCAGGCCGTCTACACCTGCGACGCGCTCATCATCGC
>JANOGH010000039.1:0-11265 GCA_031414075.1 Betaproteobacteria bacterium
CAAACGGTGAACGGTTAACGGCAAACGGTGAACGGTGTCCCGCAAGGGGATACCGGTCTAAAAGGGTACTCCTAGCTTCGCACGGGTATTCGACCATAAACGGCGAGCACAACCTGGCCCGGCACTCGAAGACCTATCGGGTAGGGGACCGGGTTACCCCGGTCGCCCTCCCACCATTGAACCACGGGCCATGCTGATTCGTCGCCAAACGCCATGCACGTTCTTGCGTCGAACCACGCTTCATGAGCAGGCGCGCACGGGTGCGAACCCGCTTCGCTTGCCGCCACAGCACACAGCGCAGCTTGCGCCTGATCGAGCCATCAAGCGTTTCCAGTGCTTGCTTGGTTTCGGTCAGCTTGAAGTACGCTGCCCGGCCGCGCAACAGTGGATAAGGACTTTCACCTCCAAGTACGTGCGCCCTGCCGGGCGCACAAATAAAAAGCCCGGGAAACCCCGGGCTTTTTCTCGATTCCGAGTAACGAGTCCTCGGTTCCGAGTCCTGTATTTCCGTCCCGCTCAGGCGGGGCGGATGTTCGACGCCTGGTCACCCTTTGGGCCGGCCGTCTTGTCGAAGGTCACCTTCTGGTTTTCCTTGAGCGACTTGAAACCGTCGCCCTGAATGGCGGAGAAATGGGCAAACAAATCCTTGCCGCCGTCATCCGGTGTAATGAAGCCAAAACCTTTCGCGTCGTTGAACCACTTAACGGTACCTGATGCCATCTTTATTCGTCCTTGAAAAAATTAGTAATAGAGGTTTTCGCCAGAAGGCGGCAGACCAAGAGGAGAAATTTAGGAGATCTGAGGAGTACCGTTATAACGGGGCTACGACGGACCAGCAATATCAGCGCTTGGAGATTCCTGCGGCTTCCTTATACCCCTTTGCCCGTATTCGGTCAAAGGTCTCTTAACAGGGGGTGGGGGTCTGTTTTGTATGATAAATCCAGAATTTTATAGACCGTGGCCTACGCCTATCACGGCGCGAGCGACGCGGTATAGGCAGCGATCGCCACCCTGTCTTCTTCGCTCAATCCCGCGACGACCGATTTCATCAGCTCGGTCCACTGCCCGTTGCGCGCGCCGTGCTGGATGTCGTAGAGCTGGCGCGCGATATAGCTGGGGGAGCGCCCGGCCAGTGCCGGCACCGGACCGAGGCCTTTCAGTTCTGTCCCGTGGCAGATCGCGCACGGGGTCGTTTTGCCCGCGCCGTTCGTGATCAAGGCCTTGCCTTTGCGGAGGCTGCCGACCGGTACATAGGCGATGAAGCCGGAAGTCGAGTCGCGCAGCTCGGTGCGTTCGAGATTTTCCGGCATCTCGATGATGCGCTGGCCGATCGGTTCCGTGCCGCTGCCGTCCGCAATCAGCATCCAGCCGCCGACCTTCGTCTGCGGCACGGTGTCGGTTTCCACGACACGGATCCACGGCGCCGGTTTCAGCGAAGCGAAGTATTCGGCGGCGATCTTGGTGTCTTCGTCGCTGACCAGCTGCGCGACGGCGACCATGAGATTGATCGGCAGGCTCGCCGGTTCTGAACTCTTTCTCGCGCCGCTCTTGAAGTCCGCCACCTGCTGCGCGATATACGCGGCGGGGAGTCCTGCGAGGCTGGAGTTTTCGGGACGGCCGAGCCCGTTCGGCAGATGGCAGTAGCCGCAGGCGAACTGGCCCGGCTTGTTGCCGCGCGCGACGACAGCGGGCATCGGCGGATGATTGTCGGGATGCCAGTCCGGCGGACTGAAAAGATCGCGGATCTGCATCAGCGTGTAAGCGGCCGCGCTGTTGGGTACGTGCTTTAACGCACCGTCGTCGGGGGCGGGATTGAGCCCAGGCGGATTGACCGGGTAGGCCCACACCGGAAGAGAATCGGCTGCATCGGCGGGAACGCCGGCAGCGATGGCCAGTAGAACGTATGTCAGGACGCCTGCGACTTTCTTCATAGCCCCTCCTTCTGGTCTTATTGTTTGTGTCGATGGCAACCGCCCGAAGAATTGTGAATCCCGCAGCCCTACAGCGCAATGCCCTGTTCCCCCGTCTCCGAGCCCGATGTCCCGAGTCACCGCCGTTACTTTCCTCTCTGCCTCTTTTACCTTTCCGATCTTCTTTCGCTTGTGCCATTTGGTACCCCACGACATTCACGTTATTCACGGGGTTTGTCATGCGCTACCGCCTACTCGGCCAGTCGGGCCTGCTCGTTTCAGAAATCTGTCTCGGCGCGATGACCTATGGCGGCAAGGGACGCTGGCAGCCGATCGGACAGCTCGGACTTGCGGAGGTCGAAGGCCAGATCAGGACAGCATTCGATACCGGCGTAAACTTCATCGATACCGCGAACGTCTATTCAGAAGGAGACTCGGGGGGCCTGGTCGGCCAGGCGCTGAAAAGCCTCAAGTTGCCGCGGGAAGAGCTGGCGATCGCCACCAAGGTGCGGGTCCGTATGGGCGCGGGACCGAATCAGGTTGGATTGTCGCGCGCCCACATCATGGGCGGCGTGAACGCCAGCCTGCGTCGCCTGCAACTGGATTACATCGATCTCTATCAGATCCATGGACAGGATACGGGTACCATGAGGTTTCAACCATCCGATCGGAATCGTCATGGCAGCTCCAGCAACTGTACGGCCTGCAGATCCTGTGCGCGACCTGGCGGCGAGGATTTTTGTCGAGCTGGTCTGCCGTAACGTCGTCGTCACCGATAGCGCCGCGCAGATAAAATCCAATCCGGAGAACCTCGCGAAAATCAGTTTCAAGCTGGCCGAAGCATTTCAGCGCGTCGACGTCGAGATCAAGGCGCCGACTGCGGCGAAGAACCAGGAATTCGACATGAAGGCCGCCAGCCTGCCCGGGTGGGAAACGGAAAAGCCGGCGTGAGGGCGCGAAATCCGCGCCGAACGACCTCTGGTCAACTACAAAGAAAAAAGCCCGGTCTCCCGGGCTTTTTTCGCTCAGCGCTGCTTACGCAGGCTGGATGTTGGATGCCTGATCGCCCTTGGGGCCAGTGGTCTTTTCGAACGTCACCTTCTGATTTTCCTGCAGCGACTTGAAGCCGTTGCCCTGGATTGCGGAGAAGTGGGCAAACAAATCCTTGCCGCCGTCATCCGGAGTAATGAAACCGAAACCTTTTGCGTCGTTGAACCACTTAACGGTACCTGAAGCCATTTGAAATCTTCCTTAACTGATAGTGAATGGGCGTTTCGCCCGAAAGCGAGAACATCAAGAGGTGAAATTAAGGAGATCTGAGGAGTACCGTTGCACGGGGCTACTGCGGACCAGCAAACTCAACGCTTGAGAATTCTGCATCGCCGTTATACGTGGCCCATCGCACAAGGTCAAAGCTTATTTGGCCTTCTTTTGGCGGGGAGTGCTGAATGCACCCGCGCCATTCGATCGATCCGCTGCCCCGGCCCGCCCCTCTTCACTCCCTCAAAATCCCTACTTCTCGGTCAACGCCTTACGGAAGCCGGGGTTGTGCGCCAGTTCATGTATCGCTCCGATCAATGCATCGCTCAGGACCTCGTAGTAGTTGTCCGCCTTGTACGAGATCCCGTAGCGGCTGGACGTCCCCGTGGTGGCGACCGCCCACAGAATCTTGCCGTTCGCATCGGTGAACGTGGCCTGCAGGTCGACTTGGGCGTTGTAGCGGTTGGTCTCTTCGGCGAAGAATTTCCTGACCTCGCCTTTCAGGATGACATCTCCACCGCTATCGACCACATTGAGGCCGAGCCCGGACATGAGCAATATCACCTGATAAGTCACAAAGCGCGCCACATGCTCGTTCGTGGTCACCTTGCGCAGCGGGACCTTGTTCATGTTGCGACCGATGAAGGCGGGATCCTCGCGCTTGTCGGTGAAAGGATCGATCTGGAGCCTGATGCCCTCGAGACCTTTCAGGTCGACTGGCGACCTCTCGGACATCGGCGCGGTCGGCCTCCAGACCAGCGCAATGTTTTCAAGTTTGTCGGCGGCGAAGGCCGTGGCGAGGTTACCGAAGGCGATGCAGGCTGCGAGCACTGCCAGCGCGAAATGGAAACGCTTTCTCATGCGATTTCCTCCATGGTGAGCGATGGGGCGAGAATTGCGTGCGGACTGCTTCTCTAGTTCACCTGCCCCTTGTTCAATCTACCGGTGATGGCGTCGATCTCGACAGTCGCTTTATGTTTGCTGGGGAGAAACATCTGGTAGGTGTACGTCGTCTTGCCGCCTACGCCGACCGAAAACTCCATCGATGTCACCCTGGCAGAACCCGCAAAGATCTCCGGCGACGCGACGCGGGCCTTTGCTTCCGGGAACGTCGCTTTCTGGTACATCTTATATTCAAACAGGCCCATCTTGTTCTTGAACTGGAAGTTCGTCGGTTTGGACGGATCGCAGAATGCCTCGGCATTGGTGCCTTCCGTATTAAGAACACTGACTACGTAAGGCGTCATGTCGCCGCCGCCGCTTTGCTGCCAACCGGTCACAATGCCCGGACGCTCCTTGAGCACCGCTTCCAGGCAGATCTCCAGTGACCCGCCGGGTTCCCAGGGATTGGCGGCGAGCGCTGCCGGCAGCACAAGCAAGGTCAGAGAGAGCACGCAAAAGGAAATGGAAATGGATTTCATAGTCGTCTCTGGTGATGTAAGAAGTCCCGCCTTGGCGGTTTAGCAGCGTCTACTGCAGCATTCTATCGGCGACTGTGATCCTGTGCAGCAGCCGGCGATGGCCTTCATACCCGCCCGTGGCCGCGTGAATCACGCTGCGATTGTCCCACATGATCAGCATGCCCTGCGCCCATTTGTGGCGGTAGACAAATTCCGGCCTGGCTTGGTGGGCATACAGCTCCTTGAGAATCGGAACGGCCTCGTCATCGGAGATGCCGTCGATGCCGATCGTGTAGCCCGGGCTGACGTAGAGCGCGAGGCGTCCGGTTTCGGTATGCGGTCGCGCGAGCGGATGAAGCTGGGTTTTCATTGCCGAGTCGCCATACTTGATCGCCATCGAACGGCCTTTGTCGCGCTCGCCGTACATTCCATCCTTCGCATAGCCCTTGCGAGCCGAGTGAATCGCCCGCTTGTCTTTCAACAGCGCCCTCATGGAAGCGGGCAAGCCATCCCACGCTGCAGTCTGATTTGAAAACAGGGTGTCGCCGCCCGTGGGCGGAATGATGTTGCCGTAGAGCACCGTCGCCGCGGGCGGATGCTTCAGGAAGCTCCAGTCGGAGTGCCACGTCTCGGCAAAAATCGGCGTCTTCTCGTCGGCCTCGCGCTTGACCTGCACCACGCGCGGATGCCCGGCGATCGCTTCGATGTAAGGGTCTTCGCCATTCGGTCCCATGTAGGTCGCGAAGCGCTCGATGTCCGTGACCGCCATGGGCTGATCCGGAAAAGCGACGACCTGGTGCTCCAACCACGCGGCACGAATCCCGGCCACTTCGTCGGGGATCAGGTCTCTGGTGAGGTCGACGCCGCGGATGAGCGCGCCGCAGGATGCTTGCTGGCGGGTCACTTCGATCGTCATTCGTCGCTTTCCTGTCATCGGCAATTTACAAGACCGATTCTAGCCTGCACGCATGCAATCATGCAGGCCGCCGCATGTCCCGTCGCGGCCTCGCTTCAAGTACCCTCAACGCGCGCCAGCAACGTTCGAACACCTCTTCGGAAAATATAACCGTCCGAGCCCGCGAATGAGGTCCATACTAGGCGGGCCGCGTGTCGCGTCCGGCCCCCGGCGCGACAGACTGCCCTGCCAGGGCGTCACGGAGAGTCGTATGACTGCCGGCCGGAAAGAGAAACCCATTTTACCCCGCCCGACCGAGAGAATGTCTGATCGGCCCGCGGCGCCGGTCCACAAGGACGCCGCTGCGCAAACTGATTCAGCGGCAAAGTCCGGCAAGCCGGAAAACAAAGCCGGGTTTGCACCAGGAACCTACTACAGGCAAGGCGTCCTTGTTCCGGGTGGGCCGCATAAAGGCCCGATGCCGCGCAGCAGAAGCCGTTAGGCCAGCCAACCGATTTTTCCTGGTACATCGCACCGGATCGGTCAGGTCGCAGTTCTTTTCAATTTCTGTCGAGGTAGACAATGGGCGATGAAAAATGGGCCAGGCACTTCAAGCAATTCGGGACTCGCACCGAAGTGCGCGAACTGTTCGCCAAGACGCTCGAGAGGATGAAGGAACTGCCTCCCGAGCCGACCAAGCGGGATCCGATCGTCCCTGCCGCACGCCTGGTCCGGCGCGCCTGAACGAAGCGACGTGCCGGCCGTGGAGACCACCTACGATTCGGTCGGATATCAGACGGCGCTGTCGCAAGCCCTTGCAAGCATCAAAACCGTGATCCAGCGCCGGCAACTCGATCCACTGCGCTACATCGTCGAGATTGATGCGGGGTTGCCCATCTTCGCAACCCGTAGCACCCACCAGTTGCGGATTGCCTACAACCGCTTCCAGGATTTGTCGATGGAAGCCACCATCCCGCATGAGTGGATGCTGGAACAGGCAGGGAAGGGCCATGAAGATTTTCTGCTCGCCGTCGACGACATGGTTCTAGCACTGAAAAGCAAGATTCAGGCGGCGGGGCGGCCGATGTAGAGATCGTTGAGGGAAGTCGCCGGCTGACAAAAAGATCCGCACGCGCGGATCTTTATTTTTTGAGGCTGCCCCAATCCGGAGCATCACAGCAAATCGGAATAATTTGGAAGGCGGAATCAGGCCATCGTTTTTTGCAGCAGTGCCGCCGCGATCCTGTCGAGTTGCGCCCAGAATTCCACCTTGATCAGAACCCAGCGGATCGGCCCGACCGAGAAGTGTCCCGAGAATTGCATGGAGACGCGCTCAAACTCGTCCCGGCTCTCCAGGTCGTAGTAAAGTTCCAGCAATCGCAGGTGCGGGTAGGCGGAATAGCGTGGATAGCGGGCAATCGCTTGCTCGTACAGGGCGATCGCGCTGCGAATACGGCGAATGCCGAGCAGGTCTTCCGCGTCCACCAGAATTTCCTCGGCAGCGGCGTTCGATGAAGGGTCTGCGCTCGGATTGGTTGTGCGCTCACTGAAGCCTTTCGACGGGTACAGGCTGCCGATCGGGGAATTGCGCAGATGCCGGCTGCCATTGCTCGCGAACCATGACTTGTAGACGGATGGACGAGGCTTGCCGGCGGGCCTTGCGGTCGCCGGAATTTCGCCATTCGCCGGGGTTTCGGCACCTGCCGGCGGCTCCCCCAGGCTCCTGAAGCGTTCCCGGTTGATGTGGTAATAGGGATCCAGCACGTGGATATTTCTGGTGGGATGGCCGTACTCATGAAGTTGCTTGAGCGAAACCAGCTCCTGGGCAACTTCGGGCGGAAAACCCTGGCGGTCGATACGGCTGGGCAGGATCAGCTCATCCAGATACCCGATCGTGGCGGGCGACCCCCAGAGTTCGTTGATTTTCTGCAGGATGCGCACGTACTGCCTGGCCAGTTGCTCCGGAAAATCGATTTTCTTGGCCATGCAGTCGCTGGCTATGCGGTCGAACGGGGTATTGTTCATTTGCTCCGCCTGTTCAGGAAAATTCGGTGCACATATAACCACAACTCCATTTGCCTGACATAACCGATAGCAAAATGCGCTCCACCCTGTGAGGGGTACGGTGGCAAATGCTGCAAAGGCCGTTCGAAGCGGGTAACTGCATGCAAGGCGAGAAAGCCAGGGAGCGGGATTAGGCTGCCGGGAGCCGGGTCAGCGCTCCCGTCGTGTGGCAACTACCCGTCGAACCGGGGTCTTCGGCTGCCTTCGACGGCAGAGCTACTGACGGTTATCGACAGAATATGCTCTGGTATGAACGGTCCACGGGGTTGGAGAAAGCAGTACTCAAAGCGGCGAGCGAACTGGGAGCGCAGCCGAATTCATCCGACTATTCAACTACCGCGTGCACACCACGCGCTGTCCCCCGCCACCGGCATACAAGATCATCTTCCTGGCGACCAGTTCCTCGATTGCAAGCGAACTGACCTGTTTGGGGTCGGTGAGCTTCAGGGTTTTTCCGGACAGTTCGTACTTAAGGTCGGTTGTCGGTCCGTCGCTCGATGCGATGCTGAGGGCGCCATCCTGCTGAAAATTGTATTTGCTGTTTCGTCCGGAAATGACATCGTTGCAGAACCACTCGCCCAGAAGCGGATTCGCCGGCAAGTCGGCCGGTGACGGTATGGATGCGGCGGCAGGAGCGACATTGTTCGCTGCAGCCGATACAGCGAGCTCGCTGGCAGGCTGAACGGGTTGGGGAGCGGGCGCGACGGGTTGGGATGCGATTTGCTGTGCCGGCAGGGTCTGCAGTGGAGGTGACGCGCTGTGCCTGGCCCACCATACACCGACGCCGATCAGCACTACGCCGCCAGCGATCCACTTCCCCCATTGCTGCAGAAACGAAGGTTCCGGCTCATCTTTCGCTGCGGGTGACGCAGGCGCGTTGCGACCTGACAGGGACCCGTCGTATGCAGCGCGCTGGGTGGGGTCGGCTAGAACGGCCTTCGACTGCTGCAGGACCACCAGTTTGTTGGGGTCCTGGATCGAGGACATCTGCATTTCTTCAAGGCGCGTGGCATACGCTGCCTCGATGTCCTGCGCAGAGGCCTTGGGATCGACGCCGAGAATCTGATAGAGAGTCTTCTTCATGGCGGCCGGGAGAGCATGCACAGATCATGCGCCTACCGGGCGCTCACAGCAACAGGCTGCACGCTGCGGTGCCTGCCTTGGTCACGAATCAATATTCAATGCCTGAATCAGGCTTTCATCGTCATTGCTTGCAACATTCACCCGGCTGCTGACCGGATGGTGCAGCACTTGCGTCATGCCATTTTCAAGAGCAGCGGCCATCGCCTGCGCGGCATCGGTGATCTTCGGATCGAGCCAGGCGTTTTCTGAATCCCTCGACAGAAGGACCGGCATGCGATCGTGGACTGCGGCTGCGGGGCCGACCGCCTCTCGCGTGAGGATCGCGCAACTGGCTTGCCACTGGTCGTCGTTAGCCGGCTTCCACATCGCCATCACGCCCGCGAAAGTGCAGAGCTGATCGTCAGCCAAATGGAAGAAGTGCGGCTGCTTTGCCTTGATAATTTCCCCGGTCGCCGGATCGGTGCGCTCGATCTGCTTCCATTCATACCAGCCGACGGCGGGGACCAAGCAGCGGGACTTGGCCAGCGGACCCTTCCACATCGGTTTCGCAGCAGCCTCTTCGGAGCGGGCGTTGTGCGTCGTGCGCGGTGGCTTGGGTTCCTTCCACCAGGTCGGAATCAAACCCCAGCGCGCATTGACGAATTCGAGTTCCGCCGTGGAGCGGTCCACGCGGAGGATCGGGATGATCGAGGTGGGTGAAACGTTGAAACGGCGCCCAAAGGGATGGTTGTTCTGCCGACCGATGTGCCAAAAGCGCTCGATCTCGGCTTCTTCGGGACTGACGTAGCGGCCACACATGGCGGCATTATCGCCGGAACCGGAAGTTCCCGGCGCCCAACCTGGATACGGCCAGCCAGATCTCACTCTTTGCCGCAACAAAAAAACGGCCGGGATTATCCCGGCCGTTTGTTCATCGCTCAACCGTTTTTCTTGAAAATGCGATCCAGGTGCTCCATGTCGTTTACCACCTTCCAGTCCGACGCGCCGGCGGTACGGGCACGCTTTTCCCACCACTCCAGCCGGTCCAGGTAGCGGCGCGGATCGATGTTGTCGGTGTCGAGTTTGGTGACATTCAGCGCAACAATGCGGATACCCTCGAGCTTGATCGGGATATCCCGCACCGTCTTGTAATCCAGCTCTTCCTGCATGTCGGAGAAAATGACGATGGTCTTGCGTCCGGCCTGGGTCTCGTTCAAATACTCCGCTGCCTGAATGATGCCGCCGGTGATGTCGGTGTAGCGGCTTCCCTTCGCTTGCCGCTCGGCCTTGGTAAAATCGGCGAACTGCTCGCTGAATGCGCGCTTCTGGGCATTCGCGGCCAGCGGATCCTTGCCCAGGCTGACCTTGGCGATGATTTCCTTCTCGCTGAAGCTGCGGCTCTTGACCTTTCCAACGGCCAGCGCATCGCCAGGATTGATCGTGCCGAGCAGGTAATTCACCACTGTTTGTGCCTTGTTCATTTCTCCGGCGTAAGTGCCGGAGGTGTCGATCAGCACATACACCGCGTTATTGTGGTTGGCCTGCGGTCCGCAGGCCACGATAAGCAGGAATGCCCCCAGTATTCCAAGCGTCGACGCGGCTTTCATACTGCCTCCTCGGATCCGGACGCACGCTTGAGCGGCAGTACCGGCCGCAGCCTGTTGCGGCGCGCCGCCCCTTCGCGATAGCTCCCCACCCAACGCTCGATCGCGAGCGGTGCGAAGATCAGCACGTCGTAGAGCATGACTACGATTCGGCCTGTTTCCTTCGCCACACTGGAGGCGAAGCGCAGCACGAAAGCGAGCCCCTGCAGCGCCAGTTCCAGACCGGCGCCAAGCACCGTGCGGCCGGAATTGATGAAACTCTCCAGCGGGATCGCCACAAACGCAAGCGCAAACGGCAGCGTGAAACCCAGGATCATCTGACCGAAGGTCGGGATGCGGGTCACCCAGCCGGCTTCAGCATGGGCCGAGCCCACACCTGAGCCGAGTTGATGCTTGAGCGCCACGTCGGCGGAAATGATGGCGTCGCGCATCACCGCCAGCGCGACTTCGACACTGGCCAGTACCAGCAGGATGGCGAGCGACGCCCACATCAGCCGGCGGCGCATCTTCTCGGTAATGCCCCCGAATGGGAAGAGACTGGTAAAGCGCAGCGTTTCCATCAGAAACAGGCCCATCAGTGTTTCGAACAGGATAATCACCAGCGCCGCCACTTCCGATGCCTGCAAAGTATCCGTGATGTAGTCGCCGCCGCCGACCATGGCCGACATCGGCAGCGCGATCAGTTTGAAGTTGACATAGGCGCCGCCGAAAGCGATCAGCATCACCATGCCGGCGACGAAGAACTGCGTGGACGCCGACGACGCCAGCGCATGCGCGGCGTCGTTGCCTCTTGCGGAGATGTGTTCCAGCTTCAGCACGTTGGCGTCAATTTTTGCCGCGCTGACCTGCAGGCTGGTAATGTTGCGGTCTACTTGCGTCAGCGTCTGATTCACCGAACGCCAGAAAGGCAGAAAGCCCTTGAGAATATGATGCCGCTCCTGGTAGGCGCTGCGGTACTCGGACACGACTTTCTGGTAGATCTTGCCAAGCGCATCGCGGATTTCAACACGAATGTGCTCGACCACCCCGTCCCCGGATGCCTTGATCTTGGCGATCGCCTCGATCGCCTT
>JANOGH010000040.1:0-2329 GCA_031414075.1 Betaproteobacteria bacterium
CTGATTTTTAGTCTTTATCGGGTGGAAGCATACGTACGGATTTGATGACACGATCCTGGGTCTGGAGCACATCAAGTGGGTAGCCGGCGAGCTTCAAGCTTGTCCCTGGCTCGGGAATGTCCTGAAAGTGCTCCAGAATCAGCCCATTCAGGGTCTTGGGTCCATCCAGGGGAAATTTGTAACCCAATTTGCGATTCATGTCCCGGAGCAGGGTTCCGCCCTCGACAATGAAGCTGCCGTCCTCCATGCGCCGGAACCGGCCCGTTTGTAGCGGTGATTGGGTCGTGAATTCACCAATGATCTCTTCCAAAATGTCCTCGAGCGTCAGCAAGCCTTTAAGTTCGCCGTACTCGTCCACGACCAGACCCATGCGATCGCGTTTCTCCTGGAAATTTTGCAGCTGCGTCAACAACGGCGTGCCCATGGGAATGAAATAAGGTTCGCGCAGCACCTCGGCAAGGGTTTGGGCATTGATGTTTTCGCCTTCCGAAAGATTTAGCACTTTGCGTATGTGCACGATGCCGATGATGTCGTCCAGGCGGTCGCGGTAGACGGGCAGCCGGGTATGGTTGCTGATCGCGATCTGGCGGCGGATCTCATCCGGCGGCGATTCGATGTCGACCGCTTCGATCTGATTGCGCGGCGTCATCGCATCTTCCACGGTGATGGATTCCAGATCAAACAGGTTAAGCAGAATGCTCTGATGTTTCTGCGGCAGAAAATTGCCGCCTTCCAGAACCAGCGTACGCAACTCCTCCATGCTCAGGGTATGAGTCTGGCTGGCCTGAGGCTTCAGACGCAGTGCCCACAACAGGAAGCGAACGAACAAATTCACGAACCAGACGATCGGATAGACCAGTTTGAGCAGTGGTGTCAGAACATAGCTCGCCGGGAATGCGATGCGTTCCGGATAGCTCGCGCCCATGACCTTGGGGCTGATTTCGCTGAATACGAGAATGAAAAAGGTCACGGCCAATGTGCCGAGCGTGAGCGCCAGCTCGCTCTCTCCGAATAATCTGAACGTGATCACGGTGACAAGCGCCGCTGCGGCCGCATTGACGAGATTGTTTCCAAGCAGGACCACGCCGAGCAGGCGATCCGTGCGGGCGAGCAATTGCGAAGCAAGACGTGCGCCCCGATGACCGGTCTTGGTCAGGTGCCTCAGGCGATAGCGATTGAGCGCCATCATGCTGGTTTCGGAAATCGAAAAGAATGCGGATACGACGAGGAGCACGATCAGTGAGATCAGCAGCGTAGAAAGGGGAATATCATCCAAGTGCGGTCACCACTGGCTGGTAGGGTTGAAATCAGTATCGAGAGCGAAAACCGCACTGTCAAGCGGAGGGAAGCGGGGGGAAGCGATACTTCGGCGTTGCTAGCGCTGCAGTAATACTTCGAGAACAAACCTGCTGCCGATATAGGCGAGAAAGAGTGAGAGGAAGCCCGCCAGGGTCCAGCGCATAGCCACGCGTCCGCGCCAACCGTAGAGTGCGCGTCCAGCCAACAGGGCGCCGAAAATGATCCAGGACAAAACGCCGAATACCGTCTTGTGAGTGAACTGCATGGGCTTGCCGAATAATTCTTCCGAAAACAGAATGCCGCTGCCCAGGGTAAAGGTGAGCAGCACAAATCCCGCAAAGATGATTTGGAACAGTAGTCGTTCCATCGTGAGCAGCGGCGGGAGATTTTGCATGAACTGCGGAAGATTGCCGCGATGCAGGCGTCGCTCCATGATGGCCATCATCAGAACGTGCATTGAAGCAATGGTGAACAGACTGTACGCCAGCAGCGACACGACCAGGTGGGCCTTGAAAGCGGCCAGGTGGGTATTGGTCAGCGGGTGCACGGGTGGGAACGCCAGCGGCAGCAGTGAAAGAGCCGCTGCAGTAGGCACGACCAGAACCTGCAGTCCTTCCAGCCTGTAGAAGAAGCTGCCCGTCCAGTAGATGAGCACCGTCAGCCAGATGATCACTGAAACGGCATTGCCGACGCCGAGATACAGCCCACCACCGGCGAAAGCGGCGCGGGCGAGCAACACGGCGTGCAAGGCAAGCGGCACGATCAGCGCTGCATGCGCCCACGATGCCCGCGGCCGCGCATCGGCTGGCGTGAGCGCTGCGCGCCAGAGGAAAATCGCCAGACCCACATAACCGAGGCTGACCAGGAGATGAAGTAGAATGTCGCTCATCGGGCGGCGAGAAATTACGGCGGGAAACTCGTGGTCAAGTTTACAACATCCGCATCCGAATCACATTCCCGGGGTCATCACGCATGCTCGATAGCCTTACCAGCCGGCTGGCCGGTGTCGTCAAGACGCTGCGCGGTCAGG
>JANOGH010000041.1:0-2964 GCA_031414075.1 Betaproteobacteria bacterium
GCTGACGGTGATCCCGCCGATCGAATGACCCTTGCGCAGCATCGGCACAGCCAGAAGGGCCCGATAACCTCGCAGACGCACCGTTTCTCGAAAAGCGGGCGAGTAAGCGGGGTCCGTTTCAAAATCGCTCACGTAGGCCGGCAATCCGCTCAGGACAGCCTTGCCCAGCGCGCCTTGACCAGTCAGCTTCACCGGGAACACATTTCTCAGCGCTTCATCCCCGGCCTCGGTGGTCGCCGTCGTTGCGGCGAGGTACAGGGTATCGTCGACGCGCCGCGCGACCCCTGCCGAATGCCCTCCGATCAGCCGCAGCGCACTCCTGGCGATCGCGTCGAACACCGGCTGCACATCGGTCGGCGAGCTGCTTATGACCTTCAGGATCTCCGCAGTCGCGGTCTGCCGCTCCAGCGATTCTGTGAGGTCCCGGTCGCGGGTGTCGAGTTCGGTGAGGAGGCCCGTATTGTCGACGGCCGTGGCGATGTGCAGCGCGAACGTGGGAAGCAGGTGCAGCGCTTCGGGCACCAGCGGAGCGAGGCTGGTCTGATTGTCCGCCACGAGCAGACCCAGGGTCCGGCCCCGGGCGAGGATGGGAACGACGACGAAGCTTTCTGCGCAAAGCGCCGTGGTCGCCGAGCGCGGGGATTTCAGCCGCGACCCGGACTCGTCGACGATCAGGGCAACCTTGTCCCGCACCGCGTTGCCCATCGCTCCTGCCTGGGCGATCAGGAGTTCAGCCCCCTGCCGCAGTGATACGCGGTCCTGGCCGGACAAGCCTGATCCGGTCACGTAGACCAGCCGGTCCCCTTCGGGAGACAGGGCCCACAGGTGGAGACGGTCGACGGAGACGGCACGTCGAGCGGCGTCCAGCACATGGCTCAACTGCTCCCCGAGCGCAAGCGTCGGCCGCAATGCCGCGGTCCGCTGGAATATCTGCCTGATAGTCATCGCGACCGTTCCTGGATTGTGTGGCGGCCATGTTACCCGCCTCGCCGCTGCTGCGCTGCGGGGCGGCGATGTCTATTCAACCCGCAGAGGGTTCGGTGTGTCCCGGCGTAGAAGCGATCCTTGCGCGCCAGCTTTACCCGTTACCCATCAGCCCGGTCTATTGTGTTACCACTCTGCCCGGTTTGAAGCACGAGATTCCCTCCCCTGCATGCGGGGGAGCAACCACATTCCCTCCCTCGCTTGCGGGGGTGGGCTCGGGAGGGGGTGGAGGTGAATCCTGCAAATGCTCTGCAACCATGCCCCCATCCCTGCCTTCCCCCGCAAGCGGAGGAAGGAGCTTAGGGCGCGAGCGGTGGAAGGAGCTTATAAGAACGACAAAAGCCTTTCCTTTGACACGTTCGTTCAAGGCCTGAAGCGGCGTGGCCGAATTATTGGTTCCTGATAGACGACGGTCGTGTTGCAGGTCCGGCGCCGATCACGCGTGCTCACTGTTGACGTTGTAACGTTGTAACGTCACAATTAAACCTATGGATTCTCAAAAGCGCGCTACCGTTTATTTTGAGGCCGAGGTCCACCGTGCCCTCCGCCTCAAGGCTGCCGCATCGGACCGTTCTATTTCCGATATGGTCAACGACGCGGTAAAGGCCATTCTCGCCGAGGATGCCGAGGATCTTGCGGCCTTCTCCGAAAGGAAGAACGAAAGAAGCCTCTCCTTTGACACGTTCGTTCAAGGCCTGAAGCGGCGTGGCCGAATATAGGCTCCTGATCAAGACTTCGGCTGCAATAGACGACGGTCGTCGCGAGGTAACGATCTTCAAGGTCGGACATCGGAAAAATGTATACCGATAGGCCGCCTAATCCCGGGAAGTGCCATGAGCGTCAGGTCTGCATAAACGCATAACGAATATTGCGTTCTGCAGGCCTGCCCCCCACTCCTCCCATCCTGGCCTGCACTACGCTACCGTGAGCTGGTTCGTTAATCGGCGGATCGATGCAAGGAACGAGACCTGACCCCGGCCATTCGCTCAGAACCTGAACGAAGCGCCCAGCGCCGGTCCGGTCATGCGCAGGTTGAGTTGGTTGTCGTTGGCGTCATACGAGAGGCTGCGCATCGTGAGCACCACGTCGCCCCAGCCGAAACGATAGCCCGCGCCGAGCGACGCTTGCCACGTCCAGTTGTTCGAACCCGCGCCGATGTCCGCGTAGTAGGGCATGAACCAGTTGCTCCCGCCGAATCGCGCCTCGCCCTTCGCGCCGATGATCCCGTCCCAGAGGTTCTTCGTTTCCGAGACGCTGCCCGATTTCGCCAGCGCACCGATCGGGCCGGCAAAGTTCCAGCTGAGCGTGCTGCTGAAATTCAGCAAACGGGTTCCCGCAAACACATCGAGATCGCCGGCCGATTCGTGCACAACGGAGTAGCCACCGGCGAGTGTCCACACGTTCGTCAGCAGGCTCGCCGAGCCGTTGATGTTGATCGGCACCTGCACGATTCCCCCCGGGCCCGCGACCGATTTGACCGCCGATTCGTCGCCTCCAAAGTGGATATACATGTAATCGGTGAACACCAACCACTTGTTCTTGCGGGCCTCGCCGGTGACCATGGCAGCAAAGTCGAGAGCCGTGAGATAACTGCTGGGGTCGACCTCCGCGGAAATGCTCCCACCGCCACCTGCCGGGTTGTCGTAGGTCACTGTGCCGGTGATGATCGGCAGCCACAAATACGGCGTGACGCTGAAATGCCACTTCCCGTCGAACATGTCCTCCGCGGCGCCGGCCGGCGCCGCGGCCGCAATGGCTATGGTCCCGAGGAGCAGAGCAACCAGGTGTCGTTTCACTTCGATGGGTCGAATCAAATCTTTCCCCTTGTTCTCGATACGTATTCCGTTCATTTCAAGTCTAGCAGATCGATGCGACAGGGTTCGTCGCGCCCGCGAAGGCGCAAGGCCGGAAACACGCTCACAGGAAAATAAATCCCTTCTGGATTCCCGCCTGCGCGGGAATGACAGATGGGACGCTCAT
>JANOGH010000042.1:0-1930 GCA_031414075.1 Betaproteobacteria bacterium
CACCGATGTTGATCGCGACGTCGTTGCCGAGCACCTGGCAGCACAGCATGGTCAGCGCTTCGCACTGAGTCGGATTGATCTTGCCCGGCATGATCGAGCTGCCCGGCTCGTTCTCGGGGATGCGCAATTCGCCGATGCCGCTGCGAGGGCCGGAAGCCAGCCAGCGAACGTCGTTGGCGATCTTCATCAGGGAAGCCGCCAGCGTCTTCAGCGCGCCATGCGCGTGCACCAGAGCGTCGTTGGCGGCGAGCGCTTCGAACTTGTTGCGCGCCGAAACGAAATGCCACCCGGTTGATCTGGCCAGCTCCTTTGCGACTCGTGCGCCGAACTCCGGGTGCGCGTTGAGGCCGGTGCCCACCGCGGTGCCGCCGAGCGCGAGTTCGCACATGTGCGTCAGCGATCCCTGCACGTGGGCAATGCCGTGCTCGAGTTGCGAGACATAGCCGGAAAATTCCTGGCCCAGCGTAAGCGGCGTCGCATCCTGGAGATGAGTACGTCCGATCTTGACGATGTCGTCGAAGGCCTTCGACTTGGCCGCCAGCGTATCGCGCAGCCCCTTCAAAGCCGGCACCAGCTTTTCGTTCAGGGCGCTGACCGCCGCGACGTGCATTGCCGTCGGGAACACATCGTTCGACGACTGTCCCTTGTTGACATCGTCGTTCGGATGGACCCGACGTTTCTGGCCGCGTTCGCCGCCGAGCAGTTCGGAGGCGCGATTGGCCAACACCTCGTTCAGGTTCATGTTGGTCTGGGTGCCGGAACCGGTCTGCCAGACCACCAGCGGAAATTCCATGTCGTGCCGGCCGGCGATGACCTCGTCCGCCGCTTCGACGATGGCCCGGGCTTTCTTTTCGTCCAGCAGCCCGATCTCGGCATTGACCAGCGCACAGGCGCGCTTGACCCGGGCCAGCGCATGGATCAACTCCAGCGGCATGCGCTCACCGGAGATACGGAAATTCTGCAAGCTGCGCTGCGTCTGCGCTCCCCACAACCGGTCCGCGGGGACCTCGATCTCGCCGAAACTGTCTCGCTCTTTCCGTGTCGCTGTCATCGTTACTACCTCCTGAATCGTCAAAACCTCAACGCAGATACCCTACGTGCGCAGCACGTCGGAGTACCCTTTTAGGCACAGAGAGCACAGAGGTCGCAGAGAAAAAACGAAACGCAATTTGGCCCGCGAGTCTCCACCCTGGGACTGACCATCGCGGACATCCTTTATTCATCAATTGGCGAGATATCAATTTGAACATGTTCCCCATTGTTGTGAATTCCTCTGTGCCCTCTGTGCTCTCCGTGCCTCTGTGTTGGGTGTAAAGGGTTGCCTTGAGTTCAGGCGCCGAGGTCGGCGAGCGGATGTTCGTGTGCTTTCCAGGGGCTGGCGAAGAAACCTTCGGTCCATTCCGGCGTGATCTGGGCCAGCGTCGGCGGTTGCCAGCGTGGTCGCTGATCCTTGTCGATCAGCAGCGCGCGTATGCCTTCGGCGAAATCCGGCCGGCGCGCGCAATGAAGCGCGGCCACAAACTCCATGCGGAATACGTCGGCGAGCGACTGATGCTTGGCGCGCCGTTGCAATTCGTAGCTGAGCGCAGCGGTGCTCGGCGATCCAGCGGCGAGCGTCGCCGCCGCCCTCGCGAGCCATGTGTCCTCGGTCTTCAGGCCGATGATCGCGGCAACGATCTCATGCAGTTCCCCGCCGCCGCACAGTTTATTGATCAGATCGAAGTGCTGGCGCAGCGGACCGTGCGGCAGATCGGCTTGCGCGAACCCGCGCACAACGGCGGAAAGCAGGCGATGATTGCTGCCGGGGGCACGCCCCCACGGCTGCGCCAGGAGCGCGTCGAAAACCGCAGACTTGCGTGCATGATCGATGCAATAGTCCGCGAGCTTGACGAACAGCGCGTCGGACGCCTGCAACCTCGCGCCGGTCAGT
>JANOGH010000043.1:0-2315 GCA_031414075.1 Betaproteobacteria bacterium
GCGGAAGGTCTGTTCGTCCATGGCGATTTTTTCTGCCGCACTCGCTTTCGCCGCCTCGACCGACAGGCGGCGCGCGAGTTCGCCGGCGGCGCCTTCCAGCTTGTCCAGCAGATCGGGGCTGATGGTCAGCAAGTCGCAGCCGGCGAGTCCGGTGATTTGCTCGACCTTGCGGAAACTCGCCCCCATGACCTGCGTGCGGTGACCGAATTTCTTGTAATAGTTGTAAATGCGCGTCACCGATTGCACGCCTGGATCATCGTCCGGCGCGATGTCGTCGACTTTGCGTTCCTTCTTGTACCAGTCGTAGATGCGACCGACGAACGGCGAGATCAGCGTCACCCCCGCGTCTGCGCAAGCGACGGCCTGCGCGAAGCTGAACAGCAGGGTGAGGTTGCAATGGATGCCTTCGCGCTCGAGTGTCTGCGCGGCGCGGATGCCCTCCCAGGTGCTGGCCTGCTTGATCAGCACGCGCGCGCGCGCGACCCCGGCCTGCTCGTAGAGCGCGATCAACTGGTGCGCCTTGGCCAGACTGCCCTCGACGTCGAACGACAAATTCGCATCGACCTCGGTCGAGACGCGGCCTTTGACGTGCTTGAGGATCTCGCAGCCGAAATTCACCGCGAGCTTCTCCATCGTTGCCTCGGCCTTCGTCTTGCGATCGCCCTTGACGCGCATGCCGAAGCCGAGCGCGTCTTCAACCAGCGCGCGGTACTTCGGATTCTGCGCCGCCTGGTAAAGCAGTGACGGATTGGTGGTCGCATCCTGCGGCCGCAGCCGCGCGATGGCATCGATGTCGCCGGTGTCCGCCACGATGACGGAGTATTTCTTCAGGGATTCGAGCAGATTCATGGTGCACTCCTGTGAACACTTGCCGTAAAAAGGGTCAGGCAGGACGACAAATTACCACGGTCCGCTCCGACGCGCTGTCGCCAATCAGCGTCATGCCCGCCGGCGGATGCGCCCCCTATAATGGCAATCGGCCCGACTGTACGGAGTATCTCCTCATGTTGCGAAGTCTGTTTCAAGCCATCGAGCAATTTCTGGGTCCGTCGCTCGACTCGGTCGCAACCGCGGTCTACGGGTTGAGCATCGTCCTGCTTGTCCACCGCATAGCCTCGCCGGTGTTCCGGCTGCGCATGGAGATGATCTCGGCCCGGCTCAAAATGCAGGAAAGCGTGGTGATGGAGTGCCCGTACTGCCATCGCGAAACCGTTGTGCACGATGCCCAGTGCGCGTTTTGCCGCAAGAGCCTGGAACTGCCATTCACCATGCGCGCATGGCATTTCATCCGCCTGCGGCGCCAGCCGATGTGGTGGCGCTGGACGCGCTGGACCTGGGACGGTCTGGGACTCGCGGCATTCGTCGTGTTGACCGTTGCCGGATTCATCGCCCTGCACGCCTGGGCGCCGGCCGGACCGCTGCAGAAGCTGTTCATCGGCGTGGCGCTGATGTGCTGGGTCGCGATCGGTTGGCTGGTTGCCCGCGTGCTGCATCTCGGCGGGGGCGGTCCGGTCGCGCGGCTGCGCGACACTATCTTTGCGTTCGCCGTTGCCGGCGCGCTCACGCTTTCGCTTTTATTCGCCGCCGAATCGAAACCGGTCGTGGAGACCGTGATGTGGCGCATCCCGGTCGGCGAAGGCGCCATCGCCCGCATCGACAACCAAGCGCTCGCACTGCCGCAGGGCATGATCGGTTTCGAATACCTGCAGGTCGACCACGAGCTGCTTGGCTATCACCGCGTGATTCCGCTCGCTTTCCTCGGCTCGGAACGACTGGACTTGAAGCATGCCGGCATCGAGAAGTGGTTCCTCGACAATCTGTGGAAACGCGGGCAGGGCTACTCCGAACGCGGGCTGTCGGTGCGCAGCCGCGTGGAGCAATTCATGGTCGTCCCCAATCAGAGCTACGAAGTGGTCGAGCGCGACAAGCAGGTGTATTTCCGCCCTGCTGCCGCGCCAGCGCAATAGGCGATCCGGCCTGAAAATCAATTCTCACCGCAGATACCCTACGTGCGGGCACGTCGGAGTACCCTTTTAGGGCGCAGATACCCTCGCGATAGCGTGGAGTACCCTTTTAGGACGCGGAGGAAAAGAAAATCTGGACAAAAGGTGAGTCGCCTTACGCCAGGGACAAATTGGGGCCTGGCTTGGCATGTTGCATGAATCGGCTTCGGGCCCGGCTCAGCCGTCGAAGCTGCTGAGCTTTGCCACATCGAGGATGCTGACGCTGCGGCCGGCGACTTCGATCAGCCGGGCCTGCGTCAGCTCGTGCAGGACGCGGGAAAAATGCTCGGGCGTGATGTTGAGCCGCGAGGC
>JANOGH010000044.1:0-1650 GCA_031414075.1 Betaproteobacteria bacterium
AAATTCAATCCTCCCCTCCTGCTGCCCAACGGGCGCGCGGCCAAATTCAATCCTCCCTCCCCTGCTGGTCAACGATCGCGCGGCCGATTTCAATCCTCCCTCCCTTGCGCGCCATTGGGCGCACGGGGGAGGGTTGGGGAGGGGGCAACGCGACAGCTCATCGCTGCGGTTCGTGACTTAAGAAACGGGCAGCCATTCGGCCGCCCGGTTCAGCATTCCGGTCAGCAGGTTTTACGGAATGAACTGCGTAACCTTCTCCGCCTGCTTGAGCAGCGTCTCGGCATCGCTGACTTCGAATTTTCCAGGCTGATCGAGGTTGAACGCCTTGACCACGCCGTCGACCACCAGCATCGAGTAGCGCTGCGAACGTACGCCCAGGCCTTTTGGGATCAGGTCGAATTCCAGGCCAAGGGCCTTGGAATACAGTCCGCTGCCATCGGCCATCATGCGCACTTTGCCTTTGGTGCCCTGGTCCTTGCCCCACGCACCCATCACAAACGCGTCGTTGACCGACAGGCACCAGATCTCGTCCACCTTCTTTTTTCGAAACTCGCCGGCCAGTTTGACGAAACCGGGAAGATGCTTGCCGGAACACGTGGGCGTGAACGCCCCGGGCAAACCCAGGATCGCAATGCGCTTGCCGGGAACCAGCTCCTCGACCTTGAATTCATTTGGGCCGATGCTGCACCCGGGTGTTTCGTCCTCAATGAATTCCCACAGCTTGCCGGCGGGAAGTTTGTCGCCTACCTTGATCGCCATGTCGGGCGCCTCCATGAAATGTTCGTTAAAGAAGGCCACAATTGTACCCGCGACGCCGATCCGGTTGAATCCGGATTACCCCTGTCGCCGACACGACAATGGCCCATCAGACCGAGTTTGTACGCCACGTCTGCGAGCACTTCGCCCCGCTCGGGCGGGTCAGCGCGCGGTCCATGTTCGGCGGCTGGGGCCTGACCATCGACGATCAATTCTGCGCGATCGTCCATCGCGATACTTTGTACCTCAGGGTGGACGACACGACCCGCCCGGATTTCGAAGCCAAAGGCTGCGGACCCTTCAAGCCGTTTACGGATAAGGCGACGATCCTGTCGTACCATGAAGCACCGGCCGAGGTCTTCGAGGACACAGCGGAAATGCTGGCTTGGGGCCGCAAGGCACTCGACGCCGCGCTGCGCGGCCGGGACACAAAGCAGCTTAAGCCGGGCAAAAAGCAGCGGCACACCTGATATAGACACAGTGAACAAGGCCTTTACCAAAGAAAGCGATCACGACGACGACGATCTGGACGCCGGTGCGCCCCCTATTCCGACGGGTTTGAAGAACTACATTACCCCCGCTGGATTCAAGCGCCTCAAGGACGAGGCGCTGCACCTGCTCGACAAGGAGCGCCCGGAGCTCGTGAAGGTCGTCCATTGGGCGGCATCCAACGGCGACCGCTCGGAAAACGCCGACTACATCTACGGCAAGCGCCGCCTGCGGGAGATCGATCGCCGCATCCGCTTTCTGACCAAACGGCTGGACGCTGCAATGGTCGTGGATCCCGCTGCCCGCGATGACACGGATCAGGTCTTCTTCGGCGCAACTGTCACCCTCATGCAACAGGACGGCATAGAGAAACTTTACAGCATCGTCGGCATCGACGAGGCCGAC
>JANOGH010000045.1:0-1772 GCA_031414075.1 Betaproteobacteria bacterium
TTCAGCGGCGCGCTGGGCAGCGGCACGCCACCGGTCACCTTGAACACCACGCCGAGCAGGATCGGTTTCCATTCGACAACGCGATCGTGTCTCGCCGCGAGGGCGGAAATCTTCGTCGCCGCCATGTAGCCGTAGGGCGAGGCGAAGTCGTAGTAGAACTGGATCGGATTGGCCATTCTGTGCCCCTAAGATTTCGGTGGGAAAGTCGTGTTGTTCAATTTCGCAACCGCCGGCACCAGCGATGCCACCAGATGCTCCGGTCCACCGAAACCCAGATTCACGGCCTGGGTCAGCGTCTGCAGCGTCGCTGCCGCCATCGCGCCGGCGACCCCAGACTCCATGGCCATCTGATTGTAGTAGCGCACGTCCTTGAGCGCGTTGGCGAGACCGAACTTCATGCCGCCGAAATCGCCTTCCACCGCCCTCCCCGCCATGATCTGGAAGATTCCGGAATTGGCCGCGCCGCTGGAAACCAGTGCGAAATACTTCTTCGGATCCACGCCGAGCTTGGCGCAGGCGGTCAGCGCTTCGGCGATCAGCGCCATCTGGCCGATTGCAGCGCAATTGTTGATCAGTTTGATCTTATGGCCGGTGCCGACTTCGCCGATGTGGAAAATGTTCTCGCAGAACGCCTTCAGTACCGGCTCGATTTCCCGGAAGGTCGCAGCGTCCGCGCCGACCATGGTGTTCAGCCGGCCCTGTTCCGCTTCCACCGGCGTTCGGGTCAGCGGTGCATCCACGAAGCGCACGTCTTTCGCCTTGAGGTCCGCGGCGATCTTCAGCGTCGAACCGGGCTGGCTGGTCGAGGTATCCACCACGATCTGGCCGGCGGCGACGCTGTCGAGAATTCCGCCTTTTCGATAGATAAGATCTTCCACCTGCGGCGATCCGGTCACGCACAGGAAGATGATTTCGCTGGCCTTGACCAGTTCGGAAACGTCTTTCGCTTCTTTCGCGCCGCGCTTGACCAGATCCTCCACCGGCGCGTGATTCTTGTGACCGAGCACCATAGTCGGAAATCCCTTCTCGACCAGGTTCTTCGCCATCCCGTGGCCCATCAGCCCGACTCCAATGAAGCCTATTTTCTTGTTAGCCATTCCCATCTCCTCACATTCAGGTCAAAACCCAACACAGAGGCACAGAGAGCACAGAGGACACAGAGGAAAGCGTGACCTTTGTGTCTCTGTGTTGGGTTTAAATTAGCTCGACTGCCATGGCAGTGGCTTCGCCACCGCCGATGCAAAGCGACGCCACGCCGCGTTTCAAACCGTTTTTCCTGAGCGCGCCGATCAGCGTCACCAGGATGCGCGCACCGGACGCGCCAATCGGGTGCCCCAGCGCGCAGGCCCCGCCGTGGATGTTCACCTTCTCGTGCGGCAGCTTGTGCTCCCGCATCGCGGCCATGGTCACCACGGCAAAGGCTTCGTTGATTTCGTAGAGATCCACGTTGCCAGCCGTCCAGCCGGTCTTGTCGAACAGCTTCCGGATCGCGCCCACCGGCGCAGTCGTGAACCAACCCGGTTCCTGCGCGTGGGTCGAGTGACCGATGACAGTCGCCAGCGGCTTCAGGCCCAACTTGTCGGACGTCGATCGCCGCATCATGACCATCGCCGCGGCGCCGTCCGAAATCGAACTGGAATTCGCCGCGGTGACGGTGCCGTCTTTGCGAAACGCGGGCTTGAGGAGCGGAATCTTGTCGAAGTTGGCTTTGAAGGGCTGTTCGTCGTGCTCGATGAAGCGCTCGTCCTTGCCGGCCTTGATAGCGATCGGCA
>JANOGH010000046.1:0-2137 GCA_031414075.1 Betaproteobacteria bacterium
AAACGCCACGCCGCCCGAGTGGCCGGGGCAATGCCAGGAGTAGGAGCCGTCTTCCGCGTAATCCAGAAGAGCCTTGAAGAATGGCGGTTGCACGCCCTCCAGATAACTTTTGGCCTCGCGGATGATGTGACGCGCTACGAACTCCGGCGTGTCTTCAAACATATGGATGAAGCCGTGCAGCTCGCGCAGGATATCGTTCGGAATATGGCGCGAGGTGCGTGTTTCTCCGTACAGATAGATCGGGATGTCGGCGTTCCTGAAACGCAACTCCTTGACGAAGGCGCGCAGCGTCTTCAGTGCCTTGTTGGTTTCCTCTTCCGATCCGGCTCCGAATTCTTCGTCGTCGATCGACAGAATGAACGCCGACGCGCGGCTTTGCTGTTGCGCGAAGGAGGACAGGTCTCCATAGCTGGTGACGCCGAGCACTTCCATGCCCTCGTCTTCGAGCGCCTTGGCGAGCGCCCTGACACCCAGGCCGCTCGTGTTCTCCGAGCGATAGTCTTCGTCGATGATGATTACCGGGAAGCGAAACTTCATGCTGATCTCCCTGCAGGAACCGCGGGCGCTGAAGGCCGGCGGATTGGAATGTTTGCGTAATGTGGCTTGGCCACGTGGGGGGGCGTCTAGGTACGTCGAATGGGATGAGGGAAAAATGGCATCTTAGTCAGGTGTTCTAGATCTTGGGAAGCGTGACGCCTTGTTGACCCTGGTACTTTCCGCCGCGGTCGCGGTAGGAAGTCTCGCAGACGTCATCCGGGTCGCACTCGAAGAAGACCACTTGCGCGACCCCTTCGTTGGCGTAAATCTTGGCCGGCAGCGGCGTGGTGTTGGAAAATTCAAGCGTCACGTAACCCTCCCATTCCGGCTCGAGGGGCGTGACATTGACGATGATGCCGCAACGCGCATAGGTCGACTTGCCCATGCAAATCGTGAGCACGTTACGCGGGATGTGGAAGCACTCCACCGTACGTGCCAGCGCGAATGAATTGGGCGGGATGATGCAGACGTCGCCACTGACATCGACAAAAGATTTTTCGTCGAAATTCTTCGGATCCACCATCGTCGAATTGATGTTGGTGAAAATCTTGAAATCCTTCGAGCAGCGGATGTCGTAGCCGTAGCTCGAGGTGCCGTAGGAAACTATCTTCCGGCCATCGACCTCCCGCACCTGTCCGGGCTCGAACGGCTCGATCATGCCCTGCTCCCGCGCCATGCGGCGGATCCACCTGTCAGACTTTATCGACATCTCGAAACCTCATAACCCGGAACCGCAAAGGCGCGAAGGCGCAAAGAAAATCCGCAAAGAAAATCTGAAGATGGCATGAATTGCGGGCTGGCAATAAATTCGCTGGCAGCCGAAACTCCTGATGATTTCACGTGGATCGTCATGGGAATCCTGTCAGGAATTTCGCAGTCCTTTGCGTTTCCTTGGCGCCTTTGCGCCTTTGCGGTTAACGCGCTCAAGTGTTCTGGATCACGATCTTGGGGAACACCGCGCTGTGATCCTTGGCCAGTTCCGCGATGCGGGCGGCCACCTTGCGGGCGATCTCCCTGTAAATCTGTGCCGAGCGGCTGTCCGGCTCGGCGACCACAGTCGGCTTGCCGGAATCCGCATGCTCGCGGATCTTGATGTCCAGCGGCAGGCTCCCCACCACGTCCACGTTGTAGTCCCTGCTCATCTTTGCGGCCCCGCCCTCGCCGAAGACGTGCTCTTCGTGGCCGCAGTTCGAACAGATGTGAACGCTCATGTTCTCCACCAGACCGAGGATCGGCACGCCGACCTTCTCGAACATCTTGAGGCCCTTGCGCGCGTCGATCAGCGCAATGTCCTGCGGTGTGGTGACGATGACCGCGCCGGAGACCGGCACTTTCTGCGCCAGTGTCAGCTGAATGTCGCCCGTACCCGGCGGCAGATCGACGATCATATAGTCGAGATCCTTCCAGTTGGTGTCGCGCAGCAACTGTTCCAGTGCCTGCGTCACCATCGGACCGCGCCAGATCATCGGCGTCTCTTCATCGACAAGATAACCGATGGACATGGATTGCAGGTGATAGCTCATGATGGGTTCGAGCGACTTGCCGTCCTTGGATTCGGGCTTCATTTTCGCGCCGAGCATGGTCACGGTAATTAAGTAGC
>JANOGH010000047.1:0-3218 GCA_031414075.1 Betaproteobacteria bacterium
GTGCACGTTGTATTTCCCCGAGGGCTTGTTCATCGGCAGGCGCTTGACTTCCTCCAGCGTCGCCGCATCGTAAACGACAATCGCGCCGTCGGTCTCCCAGATGCTCACCAGTGCATGGCGGCCGTCGGCGCTGAACTCGACGTGCGCGGCGGTCTTGCCCGGTGATGGGCGCAGCGTCTTCACCACTTCCAACGTGCGTTTGTCGATTACCTGGAGCGCGTCCTTGTCCGCACTGTTGAAGGCATCGGTCCAGGCATAGGGCGTGTTCTCGTGGCTGCGCAGGAAGAAACCCGGTCCCAGTGTCGCGATCTGTTTCACCGTACGCCAGCTCTTCATGTCGATCACGCTGATCAGCGGCGCTTTCAGATTCGGCGTGGCCATCACGAGGCGGCCCTCGCGTTCCCAGGTGATGCCGGAGCCGAGGTGCGGCAGCCCCGGCAAGTCGACCTCCGCGATTTTGCGGCGCACGTCGAGATTCACGACCTGCCCCTTCCCGGCTTCGCGTGCGGCGCCGATCACGTAGGCGTAGCTGGGGTCGAAGAAGAAGTCGTCGAGGATTTCGGAGAGCAGGGTGCGGCGCGGCGTGAACTGACCCGGCGCCGCGATCGCCTCGTTCATCCGATAATCGTGCACCAACCCCTCGTGTACCGGCTCGGCGTTCGGGTCATAGCTGATTTCCCAGATTTCGGCGATGTCCTTGAGCGCCACGACGAAGCTGCGTCGCGGCGCGGCGTCGTAGACCGCGCTGACCCGTGAACTGCGTCCCTGCGCATCACGAACAGCGAGCACACGCACGACCGAAAGGTCGGCCGCATCGAGGATCACCAGTGTGTGCGGCAGAGTGTTGCCTACTGCGACATATTTTCCGTCGCCGGAAACGGCGGCATTGCGCGTGTTGATGCCCGCGCGCACCTCTGCCACCATCGCCAGGTTCCAAAGGTCGTATTTGGAAATCCAGCCGTCGCGCGAAGCGAAGAAAACGTAGCGGCCGTCCGGCGAGAATTTGAGACCGCCGTGCAGCGCAAAGCGCGTAGCGAAGCGGGTGAGCGGCTCCAGCCGGTCGCCGTCCAGGATGGTGGCGTGGTGGTCTGCCGCTTCGACCACGACGAACAGATTGAGGGGATCGGTGGCGTAGGACGGCTTGTCCGGCAGCGTCGCGGGCGCGCGGTGGATCACGCGCGAGGCTTCGATCGCCTCGCGGCTCCAGTCGGGCGTGATGACCGGCGCGCTGAAGGCATACTCGGCAAGCGCCTTGATCGTGTCGCTCGAGAGCTTGTCTTCGAAGGCGGGCATACGCGTCGCGAGCCGGCCCTTGGCAATGACCTGCTCGGCCGCCGCGCGTTTCAGGCGCTCGAGATTGCCCGGCAGCAATGCCGGCCCCATGCCGCCCAGACGATCGGCGCCATGGCAGGCGGCGCAATGCTCGCCGTACAGCGCAGGGGCATCCTGCGCCGAGGCTATGCCGGCAAAGACCAGCAGCCAACCACGAAGACACGAAGACACGAAGCATGAATACAGCCTGCGTGCCTTCGTGGTTCGCGTTTGCATTGAATCCCGCGTCACGGCCTGTGAGCCGGCAACGCAGTGCGTCGGCGCGAGTAGGGGGTGACCTGCACCCGCACACCGGACCCGGCAATGCCCAGTTCTTCATCGGTGAGATAACAGGCCGGATCTTCCTGCCACGGATCGCCGGTCAGTTGCTGTGCGCGCACACGCGTGTTGCCGCCGCACACGTCGAGATAAGGACATCTGCCGCAGCGGCCCTTCACGGCGCGGGGCTGGTGTTTCAGTCCGGCCAGCAGCGGATCGGAAACGTCGTTCCAAATCTCGGAGAAAGGGCGCGTGCGCACATTGCCGAGCGTGTAATGCCACCACATGGTGTCTGGATGCACCTTGCCGAGGTTGTCGATGTTCGCCACGTACAGGCCGGAGGCGTTGCCGCCCCATTGCGCGAGTTTCGCGCGCAGGTGCGCTTCGATCTCCGCAAACCGCGCGCGCGCCCACAACAGCAGGTACACGCCGTCGGCGTCGTTATTGCCGGTGACGAATTCCCGCGCCGTCCCGGCCTGGACCGCGCGCCAGGCGGCGTCGAACACGAGATCCATCGCCTGCCGCGTGGTTCCGAACACGGCATCGCGCGCGCGGTTGTTGTTGCCGCGCCCAGCGTAATTCAGATGCGAAAGATAGAATTTGTCGATGCATTCGCGCTCCATGAGCTCCAGCAGCGCAGGCAGGTCGTGCGCGTTGTCCTGCGTGAGCGTGAAGCGGATGCCCACCTTGATGCCGGCATCCCGGGCCAGGCGGATGCCTTCCAGGGAGGCGCGGAACGCCCCCGCCTTGCGCCGGAAGCGGTCATGCGTCCCTTCGATCCCGTCCAGGCTGACGCCGAGATAGTCGAAGCCGATCGCGGCCAGCTCGCCGATGTTGTGTCTGCCGATCAGCGTGCCGTTGGTGGACAGTCCAACATAGAATCCCATTTGCTTCGCGCGCCGCGCGATGTCTGGCAGGTCGGGCCGCAGCAGCGGTTCGCCTCCGGAGAGGATCAGCACCGGCACGCCGAATTGCTTCAGGTCGTCCATCACCGTAAAGACTTCCGCGGTCGACAGTTCTCCCGGGAAATCGACGTCGGCGGAAATCGAGTAGCAGTGCTGGCACGTCAGGTTGCAGCGCCGCACCAGGTTCCAGATCACCACCGGCCCCGGCGGCGGGTGTTTCTCCGCCAGCGCGGTCGGGTGGGCGATTTCTTTCATGAACTGCGATACGCGGAACATTGTTTACCCCGAAATGCAATTTTCACCACGGATACCCTCGCGAAGCGTGGAGTACCCTTTTAGAACACGGAGGACACGGAGGAAACCCGGAAGGGCGAGGACTCGAGTGAATGAAACCCGGCGTCATGCGGCAATCCGTGCGTGGGCAGGACGCAAGGGTCGCGGAACACCCCGGTTCTTTCATTCAAGACCTCGCTCTTGTCTTTCCTCCGTGTCCTCCGTGTCCTAAAAGGGTACTCCGACGTGCTATGCACGTAGGGTATCCGTGGTTCATGGTCTTGTTCAGTTATTCAATCGCCGGTTCATCTGCCCGATGCCGGCCGCTAGACCAGCCGAAGCCCGGTCTTTTTGAGAATCCGGCTGCTGTAGAGCACCTCGTGCGAGCGCACCGCGCTACCGAGAATGGCGGCGATGGTGCGCAGTTTCGCCTCGACCTCGCCGCGATCG
>JANOGH010000048.1:0-4855 GCA_031414075.1 Betaproteobacteria bacterium
CGCCAACAAGGTCGACAGGCGATTGGTGTAGGCCACGCGCGCGGGGTCGCGCCAGTCGGGCAGGTAGACCTGTTCCTTCACCCGCTGGCCGTGAAACGCGCCATAAGGAAAGCCGTTGATGGTCGGGACGTAGTAATCGCCGGCGGCGAGGAACGCGCGAAACGCCGCGAGCGCGGGTGGCTGCTCAATGGCCTCGGCGGCGCGGGCCGACAGCCGCAACCCAATTGCGAATGGACCGGCGGCGTCGTGGGTGCGGCGAATCGAGGGGAGCGCGGCGCGCAGGGCGCGATCGACTTCGTCCCAGGTCTCGCCGGCGTGGATGTTGGAGCAGTAGGTCAGGTGGAAGCGGTCGTGAACCTTCATCGACCGACATCGGCCGGGCGCATGGCGGCCAGCGCTTCGATCGACGCGAGGACCTCGGTTTCATCCATGTCCGTCACCTCGAAGCCGAGGCCGATGCGGCGCAGCAACGTGATGTGCAGCTCTCCGCCGAGGTGCTCGCGGAACTCTTCGATGCCGCGCAGGATGATCAGATGGCCCTGCTCGTCACGGGTCTCCATCGCCGGATGCCACAGATAGAAGCCGAGGCGCTTGAGCAGCTTGTACACGCGATCCTCGCCGCCCGCCGCCAGCATGCCGATCTGCACCGAATAACGCGTGTCGAGCGCCAGGCCGATCGCCACCGCTTCACCATGGCGCAATTCGTGGCTTGTCAGTCCTTCCAGTTTGTGCGCCGACCAGTGGCCATAGTCGAGCGGCCGCGCACTGCCGGCTTCGAACGGGTCGCCGCCATGGGCGATCTGACGCATGTGCAGCTCCGCGCAGCGCCGGATCATGCGGGCCATCGCCGCAGGCACGCATTCGCGCAGCGCTTCCGCGTTTCCTTCCAGCCAATCGAAGAACGACCCGTCGCGAATCAGCGAAACCTTCACCGCCTCGGCAATGCCGGCGATCTTGTCGCGCGGATGCAGGGTGCGCAGGAAGTCGGCGTCATTCAGCACGGCAAACGGCGGCGCGAACACGCCGAGCAGGTTTTTCATGCCGAAGGCGTTGACGCCGTTTTTTACGCCGACGCCGGAATCGTTCTGGCCGAGCACCGTGGTGGGCACACGGATGTGGCGGATGCCGCGATGCGTGGTGGCGGCAACGAAGCCGATCATGTCCAGGAAGGCCCCGCCGCCGACTCCGACCACGAATGCGTGGCGATCCATCTTGAGTTCGACCAGACGGCTCTGCAGGCTGGTCACCAGCGCGGGATCGTTTTTCACATGCTCGCCGCCCGCCACCACTTCCGGGCGCACGACCAGCTCGAGCGACTCCGCATGCACTTCTGCATAGGCGGCGATGTCATGCACCAGGGTCGGCCAGCTCGCGGCGACATTGGAATCCACGAAGACCACGACGCGATGGCGCTTGGCCGGTTCGCGGCGCACGATCGATTGCACGAACACCGGATTGCCGCGCGCGAACAAATGCTCCGTGAAATGCACCGGATAGTCGTAACGAACCGAGAACTCCTGGGTGTAGACCGCTTCCATGCCGGATTCGGCGCTCGGCTTGACCAGTTCGACGCTCATGTTCTGCCTCTTGTTCCGATTACGGGCACGGCCTACTTGAATACGACCGAATCGCTGCGCTCGGCGATCGACGGTTCTCCCACGCGCGGGGTCTGCCCGCGCAGCACGGAGTTACCTTCGAACAGCATGCGCTGATCGATCGGCGCCGGATTGAGCCAATGCTCTTCCTTCATCTGCCCGCTCTGGCCAAAGGCCTTGAGTGCATTGCCATAGCAGATGGCCTCCACGTCCTTTACTGCGATACCCCGATCCAGCATCAGCCGGGCAGTCTTCGGCACCGCCAGCGGATCCGATACGCCCCAGTCCGCGCTGGAGTCGATGAATATGTGGTTGGAGCCATACTTGCGCGCCACCTCCACCATGCGTTCGTTGCCCATCTTGGTGTTCGGATAGATGGTGAACGCCGCCCAGAAGCCACGGTCGAGAACCTCCTGCACCGTCTCCTCATTGTTGTGATCGATCACAACATGTTCCGGTTTGACGCCCATCTCCACAGCCACTTCCATGCTGAGAATGGTCCCGCTCTTCTTGTCGCGATGCGGCGTATGCACCTGCACCAGCATGTCGAATTCCTTGGCGAGCGCAAGCTGGGCGCGGTAGTACTTGTCTTCGACCGGAGTCTGGTCGTCGTAGCCGATCTCTCCGACCGCCACCACGCCCTCTTTCACCAGATAACGCGGCAGCACTTCCAGCACCTGCTCCGCCAGCGCCTCGTTGTTGGCCTCCTTGCTGTTGAGTCCGATGGTGCAGTAGTGGTGAATGCCGAATTGCGCGGCGCGGAAGCGTTCCCAACCGACCAGGCTCGACATGTAGTCGATGTAGCTGCCGACCTGGGTGCGCGGCTGCCCGAGCCAGAATGCCGGCTCGATCAGGGCCACGATGCCGGCGGCGGCCATGCGCTCGTAATCGTCCGTGGTACGCGCGCTCATGTGAATGTGCGGATCAATGAATCGCATGCTCAATCTCCAGATAATCGAACCAGATCAGGCGGAGCCGGCCAGCGTCTGCCAGCTCACTTTGTTTTCGCTTACGGCAACCGACAGTGCAGGATACGCCCTCAACAGCCCGATTGCAGCCGGATCGGGCGAACTCGACAGGGCCAGCGCCGCCGCTTTGCGCTCGGGATCCGTGCCCTTTTCGAGGACGCGCCCGAGGTCGCGCAGCATTTCGCCGCTGGCATGCGGCCCGACGCAGCGCCACAGCTCGGGACTGATCGGCCGTCCGGCCGCCCAGCGCTCGTGGGCATAATTGCACGCCATGCGTGCCAGGACGGGATTGGCGCGCCGGTCCAGCCCGACGATCGGATGCAGCGTACTGCCGATGAACAACGTCTTGAGCACCATCTGGTTCCAGGCAGGCTCGGATAATTGTTCTGCCGGATACGGATTGCGGTGCGCCACGGCCTCGAACACCGCCTTCATGTTGCTGCGGATTCCTTCCGCGGCTCGCAACACGTAACGGGGTTGATCCGGATACAGCGGCAGGCCGCGATAAAAGGCCACGAGTTCGCCGACGTCGGCCGTGTTGCAGAGTTGGTCCAGGCGGCGCAGGAAAGTCGCGCCATCCGACCCGGATACGAGCAGCAGATAAATGCGCGCCGCCTGATCCAGACTCCAGTCGGAGGGGTTCCAGCCTTCGCGCGCCGTGGCGGCTTGCTTCAGCTCCACGGGGGTAAGCGCCAAGTCGGCCTTGCCGATCTTGCGGGTGACCAGGCTGATCGACCGATACAAATCCGCGTCGCCGCCATTGCGCAGTTTCTGCGCGGTCTCCGACAACCATGCACGTGCGTCGGCAGGCAGCCTGGAGTCCAGCCATTGCTTCAACAGAAGTTCGGGCGTCATGCCGCCGCCTCCACGACCATCGTGCGAGTGCATGCGTTTCCTTGTCGGCGGCTGGTGGCAATCGCGGGCGGTCGCATCCCCGTCAGAAAATGACGGGGCCCCTGCTTCCTGCTCATGCCACCCTCCTTAGCGTGCTGCGAGCGGAAAACACATGGTCGAGCAGCAGGCGCTTCACTTCCGTTGCAGCCACCGGCCCCTCGTCCAGCAATTCCGGCGCGGACGTGATGAACAGCGGCCCCTCGTCCGCGTTGTCGGTCGGGCGACCGTGCGAGCCCTTGACGAGCGTCGCATCCAGCGAGATCACGTCCATCAGATAACGCATGCCAAGCTTTTTCTGCACCAGTTTCCACGCAATGCGCGCCTTGACCAGTGGCTGCCCGGGATCGAGAAACAACTCGACCGGATCGTAGCCCGGTTTGCGATGAATATCCACGGTGCGAGCATAGTCCGGCGCATGCGCGTCATCCAGGAAATGGTAGTAGGTGAACCAGCTGTCGGCACGCGAGATCGCCACCAGCTCGCCGGAACGCGGATGATCCAGGCCGAGCTCGCGTTTTCCCTCTGCGTCGAGAACCCGTTCCACGCCGGGCAGCGAGCGCAGCAGATCGGCAACTTTGTCGACCAGTTCCGGCCGCGCCACGTAGACATGCGCGACCTGGTGATCGGCAAGCGCGAATGCGTCAGATGCGCCGGCATCGAGCTGGTCGCGCCCGAGTTCGTCGCGCACGCGCAGCCAGCCGGCCTGGCGCAGCGCGCGGTTGATGTGCACCGGCTTCGATACCTCGGTGATGCCGTACTCGGAGAGCGCGACAACGTGCATCCCGGCGCGCTGCGCCGCTTCGATCAACTCGCCGCACACTTCATCGACCTGCGCTACGTCGCGTGCAATCGCAGGGTGGTTCGGGCCGAGGCGCTGCAGGTTGTAATCGAGATGCGGAAGGTAGACCAACGTCAGGGTCGGATGATTTTTCTCCAGCACCTGTAATGCCGACTGGCCGATCCAGCGCGTGGAAACGATGTCGGCTGCCGGCCCCCAGAAGCGGAACAACGGAAACTGGCCGAGAGAGTGCTGCAATTCGTCGCGCAACCCGGGCGGATGGGTATAGATGTCGGGAAGCTTGCGACCGTCGGCCGGGTACATCGGCCGCGGCGTGATCGCGATGTCCGCGGTCGAATACATGTTGTACCACCAGAACAGCTTGGCGCAGGTGAAGGAGGGATCGCGCCGGCGCGCGGCGTCCCATAACTTTTCGCCGCCGACCAGACGGTTGGACTGGCGCCACAACCAGATTTCCGAGAGATCGCGAAAATACCAGCCGTTGCCCACGATGCCGTGATCGCGCGGCAGCGTGCCGGTCACGAAGGTGGATTGCACCGTCGTGGTCACGGCCGGGGTCACCGTGCGCAGCGGCCGCACGGCCCCCTGCTTCGCCAGTG
>JANOGH010000049.1:0-2126 GCA_031414075.1 Betaproteobacteria bacterium
AAGTCGTCGGGGACGACAGAGGTCAACCTCGCCCCAACGCTCACGGGCGTTAGGGGCTGACGGGGTGAGAGCGTGCGGCCTTCGATGAACTCGCGGACGATGCCGGTGCTGCCCCAGCGACCGATCAGCCGCGGGACGCCGGGTACGCCGGATAGCCTTTGCATGGCCGCCGCTTCCTTTGCGGCGAGTAATCGTCCGACCCAACCGAGGGGAATCAAAAGGAAACTCGCCTGGCGTTGGACCTTGAGAATGACCTTACCGGCAGGCCCTTCGTACAGTGCCGTCGCGGCGAAAAAGTCGTTCTTGAAGAGGCGGCGATGCGAATAGGATTGTCCATCGACCTCGATCAGCGTGGGCAGCGAACGGCGGCCTAGGGCGCGTAGACTCGGCGGCGTTTGGCGAACCAACGGACGGACCAACCCCTTGGCATGTGGCTCTGATCCCATACGTCTCCCGCAATTGTAGTCCGCCGGCAAAAGCTGTCCAATACATTCTCTAACCTTGAGGCGCGGGCATCGTAAGCATGAAGGTGCAGCGAAGGATCGAGAGCCTATCGTTGTTCGTCTTGATCGGGCTGGTCGCGCTGCGGCCCCTGGTCGGCGAAAGCTACGATCCCGCGGGCAACACCCTCACGGAAGCGCTGGGGGTGGTGAGCGACACTACGCCTCTGACGACGCTGGTCTTCGATGTTCTGGTACTCGGCTCGACCTGCGGTTGTGAGTCCATACGGATTGATCAGGATGTGCGGCGACCCCGGCACACGGGCAGTGAAATGCGTGAATATCAGGTCGGTCCAGCGGAACTGCGCCGCCAACTGGTAGGCCGCCGCCAGCTCGCAACGCACTTCCCATTCTTCCGCGCTGACACGGTCTCGCACGCTGCGGGCTTCGACGGATTTGAGTTTTCTGGCTTTATCGGTCACGTGACGGTCCTCCTCGTACACGCAATCATACACTTCGCCCCTTGGCGTCGCCCGACTCAGGCGTCCAGCTACGGGTAGGAAGATGCCCTGCTAACTGTGCGGGGGGCTCCTCTACTTCGCACACCCTCCCACTTCTGAGCCTCGTCGACATTCTCAACTACCAAACAAAAAAAACCCCTGGTTCAGGGAGGGGAACCAGGGGCCGACAGACCTGTCATCCCGGTGCGGGGGCACGGGGACATGGCGACAGATCGTCTATCTCATGAAGAAGCGCTTGCATATGATACACCCGCAATTTGATTTTGACTACCATATGTTGTAGGGGAGCATGATCGAATTCGGCACAGTTTGTGTCGAAGCCGTCTAAATGGGTACTTTGGATAAAATTGCCACGCGACAGTTTTGTAACTACCTGAATGTTCAGCCATCCAGCTCCGGGTAGTAACGGAAGATGCCGTACTGGTTGAACGCAATGCGCCGCTTCGACGCCAGGTAGGCTGCAATGTTCGGGCGCGCGGCAATGCGATCGTGCAATCCGACAAGCCCCGGACAATCCGGCTCCAGCCGCTTCATGGCTTTCGGAAACGCATAGCGCAGGCCGGCAATCAACTGGAACACCGACAGATCGGCATACGACAGCCTGCTGCCCGCGACATAGCGGGCTCCGGTCGCGTAAAGCGCTTGCTCGAAATAACCGAGGAATTTCGGCATGCGCTCGGTACGGAAATATTTCGTGCGCCGACGCGCTTCGGCTTTCTGCTGATGATAGTAGAGCGCACCGCTGACCGGATGGTGCGTGTCGTGGATCTCCGTTACAAAATCGGCGATCGTGAGTTGCAACTGGTTGACCCAGATGCGTCCCGCTTCGTTGCGCGGTGCGAGGCCATGGCGCGGCCCCAGATACAGCAGGATATTGGCGGTCTGGCCGATGATGAGCTTGCCCGCTTTCAGGAACGGCGGCGCATAAGGTGGCCCCACCAGCTTTTCGTCCTCCAGAAATCTTTCCATCGCCGCCACCCCCATGCCGCGTCCGGAACGGCGCGCAACGTCGATATAATCGGCCCCAGCTTCCTCCAGCGCCAGCCGCACGAATTCCCCGCGGCCCTGGATGGAGGGCCAGTAGTAAAGTAAGTAACGCATAAAAATCCTCCGGATTTTCGGGTACGAGGCACGAGGCGCTAGGCGCTAGGCACGAGGCTCTAAG
>JANOGH010000050.1:0-2324 GCA_031414075.1 Betaproteobacteria bacterium
CGCATGAGCCTGCATCCGGGTCGCAACAGGCTGCGGTGCAACTGCAGCAGCATTGCGCCGGCATTCACGCGCGCGCAGGCTTCCTGCGGCGAACGGATGCCGCCCACCGAAATAATCGCGCAGCGGCCGGCGGCCAGTTCAGCAATTTTCTTCGTCAACCGGGCGCCATCTCCCTTGGCACCATCCGCGACGGCGGCCAGCACGCCGTCAAGGCCGGCTGCGCATAGTGTCTCGACCAGGATCGCAGCTTCCGCCATTGCTTCGTCGCTCAAATGCAGCTTGAGGATTACCGGCACGCGGCGAGAGCGCTCTTGCGCCAGCGCGCATTGCCGGTTGTTGACCGCTTCGAGCAACGTGCGCAGCGTTGACGGCTGGCGCGTAAGGGGCGCGAGCCGGTTGCCCAGATTGAGCGTGAAGTAATCCGCATGGTCCCACGCTCGCTCAATGCAGGAGCACAGATCGCGCCCGGTCTCCTCCAGCGGCGTCGCCGCATTTGCCGCAATGCTGATGCCGACGCGGCACCGCCGGCGATTGCGGTCTCGCCGGCAAAGATTGGCGAGCAGCGCATCCAGTCCGCGGTTCGCGCCGGGCTCCGAACGCGGCGTGACGGTGCCGGTCTCGACGAAGCCGAGACCGAGCCGGTGTGCGAGGTGGGTAAGCTCCCCATAACGGTCGAGCCCGGCTGCTGCGCCAATCCGTCCCGGGAACGACAGCCCCATCGCCCGCACCGCGCCGAGGGGGGCGTTCTCGCCCGCCAGCGCGGCGCTGCACTTCAGACGCAGGAAGGCAAGCCGGTGCGCGGCATGTTTCAACCCGGTGGCAATCTTCACGCGTTGCGAGCGGCGAACGCTTCCATGAAGTGCGCGAGCGCCTCGGCGCCTTTTTCCGGCATGGCGTTGTACAGGCTTGCACGCACGCCGCCGGTGTTTGGATGGCCGGCCAGGTAGAACAACCCGGCGCATTGGGCGGCCTCGAGAAACGTGGGCGTGAGTGTTTCATTTGCGAGCTGAAAACACACATTCACCTGCGAGCGCCATTCGGGTTGCACCCGGCAGCGATAGAAGCCCTGCGAGCGCTCTATGGCTGCGTAAATCCTCGCACTCTTGCGGCGATTCGACTCTGCCGTCGTGGCCAACCCGCCTTGTGCGTGCAGCCACTTGAACACCAGGCCGGCGAGATAAATGGAGAAGGTGGGCGGCGTGTTGTAGAACGAGGAATGCTTCGCCTGAGTGTCATAGTCGAGCACGCTTGGCGTACAGGGATGGGCCTGGCCGAGCAGGTCCTCGCGGACGATGACCACAGTGAGCCCGGAAATGCCCATGTTCTTCTGCGCGCTGGCATATATGAGTCCGAAGCGCGCGATCTCCAGCGGCCGGGTAAGGAAATCCGAAGTCATGTCGGCCAGGAGCGGCACATCGCCGGTGTCCGGCGCGATCCGGTACTGCAGGCCATGCGCGGTTTCGTTCGAGGTCATGTGGCAGTAGGCGGTGCCTGCTTCCAACATCCACTGCGCCGAATCTGGTACGCGATCGCAACCGCCTCTGCAGCCAGGTCGCGAAATTCCTTCGACGTGAACGGCAGCGCCAGCACCGAAGTGCAGTTTCCGCATCCGTCCCGAAACTCGCGTTGCACGCGATCGAGCACTGCATCCGGAAGCGGGCCGGCGGCGGCAGAGAACTGGAAGCCGGCGCCGCGCGAGGACTGCGTCCGGGCGCGCGATACCCCACCCTCAGGCAAACAGGAATCCTCCGTGCTGATTTGCAGCCATCAGAAAAAGCAGCGGAATGGACAACATGGTATTCACCCGCGCCGAGAGAAAAGTAATGCGCGAGCCGCGCAGCCGCTCTTGCACCGTTGCCGGAACGAAGCCGAGCACCTTCTTCTGGTGCGGCCAGAGCACGAACCAGGTGTTGAGCATCATCACGGTGCCGATCCACATGCCCAGCCCGATCACCGCGTGGTAACCCGTCAGCGTGGCAGCATCGACGATCCAGTCGCGCTGCCAGAGCATGCCCACGCCGCTCGCCCAGGTGACGACCGAGGCCCAGCGGAAGATGCCGTGCTCACGGGCGAGCAGTGACATGAAGCGCGGACTTCCCCGATTGGTGAGGTCGGAGGCGGCGAGCGGCGCGTAATTCGGACGCTGGATCAGCGTCGAGTAGTTGTGTCCGATCCACACGATACCGGCAAAGAAATGCAGCCAACGCAGCAACAGGTCCAGCGTCTGTGCTTCCATTAATGTCCTTGTAGAGAAAAAACCTCACCACGGACACAGAGGACACGGAGGAGAGACGAGAAAAGCGGTAAATAGGTAGCGGGACATG
>JANOGH010000051.1:0-3020 GCA_031414075.1 Betaproteobacteria bacterium
CAAGATTGAACCACGGAGAACACGGAGGAAAAGCAGAATCGAGAAAATCAATTGGGGTCAAATGCGAGATGACTGTTTGCGCACCTGTTCGGCCAAATTTTCAGCGCGACCGGTCGTCAACCAATGAAACGCATTGACCCCGTTGCTATTCTCGTGCCTTTCCTCCGTGGTTCACATTGCCTATTGCTCTTGCACGAAGTGCACCGCGCAGTGCTAGGATTCGGCCACCGGGCAGGTGCCGACAAGAACATAACGGGAGAACGCGATGCTGAGTTACGACGTGGTTGAGTGGGGGAAGCCTCTGCAGAAAGCGGAGAAGGCGACGCCGAAGCCTGCCGGGACGGAAGTGCTGCTGAAGCTCAAGTACTGCGGTGTTTGCCACAGCGACGTGCACATCCGCGAAGGCTATTTCGATCTGGGCGGGGGCAAACGCTTCAACATGAGCGATCGCGGGATGAATCCGCCGGTGACGCTGGGACATGAGCCTTTCGGCACCGTGATTGCCGCTGGACCGGAGGCGAAGGACGTGCCGATCGGACAGGACCGGTTGGTGTGCCCGTGGATTGGTTGCGGAAAGTGCGCGCGCTGTCTGGAGGGCATGGACAATCATTGCATGGCGCCGCGCTGGATCGGCATCCAGCGTCCCGGCGGTTACGCGGATCATCTGTTGGTGCCGCACGCGAAATATCTGGTGGACGCGAGCGGAATCGATCCCATGTGGGCCGCGACGCTGTCCTGCTCCGGGCTGACGACCTATTCCGCTGTGGCGCAGTTGAAGCCCATCCCGCGCGATGAATGGGTGGCGGTATTCGGGGCCGGCGGTCTCGGGCTGATGGCGATCGAAATGCTCAAAGCCCTCGGCCACGAGCGCATCGTCGTCGTGGACATCGACGTCAAGAAACTTGATGCGGCCAGGAAGGAAGGCGCCGCCGCGACAGTCAACGGGCGCGATCCGGATGCAGCGAAAAAACTGCTCGAGGCCGCGGGCGGACCGTTGTACGGCGCCGTCGATCTGGTCGGCGCTGCTGACACGGCCACGCTCGCGCTGGGCGCCTTGCGCAAAGGCGGAAAGCTGATCGTGGTGGGACTTTACGGCGGAGAAATTCCGGTATCGCTCGTTGTGGTTGTGCAACGCGCCTGGAGAATCCAGGGATCCAGCGTCGGCAACGTCGCCGAGCTGAAGGAAGTCATCGCACTGGCGCGTTCGGGCAAGATCAAGCCGATCCCGATCGAAAAGCGGCCGCTCTCGGAAGTGAGCCGAACGCTCGATCAACTGAAGGCGGGAAGCATCGTCGGGCGGGTGGTGGCGTCGATCGACTGAAGCGAAAAATCATGAGCCAAGAGCTCTGTTTCATCCCGGCGGCCGAATTGGCGCGCATGATCAGGGAGAAAACCGTCTCGCCGCTGGAGGTCATGCGCCAGACGATCGCGCGTGCCGAAGCGCTCAATCCACGGCTCAACGCAATCTGCACGCCGACATTCGACGCCGCGATCAAAGCCGCCGGCGAGGCGGAAGATGCAGTGATGCGAGGCCGTCCATTGGGCATCCTGCATGGTGTGCCGACCAGCATCAAGGATCTCGCGTTTACGCGCGGCGTGCGCACCATGGCCGGCTCGCACATCTATCGCGATCGCATTCCGGAATTCGACCATCTGCATGTCGAGCGCCTGCGCGCAGCCGGCGCGATCTCCATCGGCAAGACGACAGTCTCCGAATTCGGCTGGAGCGGCGTCAGCAACAGCCCGCTCACCGGCATCACGCACAATCCGTGGAAGCACGGCATGAATGCCGGTGCATCCAGCGCCGGCGCGGCAGTCTGTGCGGCGGCGGGGATCGGGCCGATTCACCAGGGCTCGGATGGCGCCGGTTCGGTGCGCATGCCGGCCGCGTTCTGCGGCATTTACGGCATCAAGCCCTCGCACGGGCGGGTGCCTTATTGGCCGACACCCGCCAATGGCCTGATCTCGCACGTCGGACCGCTGACGCGCACGGTTGGCGACGCCGCACTGATGTTGCAGGCGATGGCGGGTCCCGACGATCGCGACATGGCCAGCCTCGAATCCGCGCCGGATGACTACGTCGGGCGCCTAGACGAAAGCATTGCTGGCCTGAAGGTCGCCTACAGTCCGGACCTCGGTTATCTGAAGGTCGATGCGGAAGTGGCCGGTCCGGTCCGCACGGCGGCGGCTGCGTTCGAGGAACTCGGTTGCAAAGTCGAGGAGATCAATCCGGGCTGGGACAATCCGATCGAAATGGAACACCTGCATTTCTCGGCGAACTTCACCGGCCGTCTCGGTCCTTTGCTCGATGAATGGGAGGACCGCATGGACCCCGGATTGGTCGCGCTGGTGAAGCACGGCATGAAATTCAGCGCCGCGGAATACTGCCGGCTCGATGAGAAAAGACTGGCGCTGTACGACAAGGTGCGCGCGCTGTTCGAGCATTACGATCTGTTGCTGACGCCGACGTTATCGGTCGCCGCATTTCCCGCCGATCACCTGATGCCGTCGCACTGGGAACAGCATCCATGGGACTGGATGCGCTGGGCCGGGTTCAGTTATCCGTTCAATCTCACCTGGCTGCCGGCGGCGACCTGTCCGTGCGGATTCACGCCGGCCGGTTTGCCCGTCGGAATTCAGATCGTCGCGGGACGGCATCGCGATCTGCGGGTGCTGCAGGCTTCGCGCGCATTCGAGCGTGCGCGCCCGTGGGCGCACCATCGCCCTCCTTGCTAATTCGAAACGCATTCACCGCAGAGGACGCGGATACCCTACGTGCCTAGCACGTCGGAGTACCCTTTCAGGACGCAGAGGGAGAACAAGAACCAGGAAAAGAAAGTTGGGATTTGGAAGCGGGGTAACTGATCGCCGAACCAGGCCGGAAGCTGTCAGTCGACAGTTACCAGATGATGGCGGCGCGCAAACTGCAGAACCTGCGGCATGAAGGCGCGGAAATCCGATTCGAGTTCGGCGTAGTGTTCCACCAGTTCATCGGCTGAGTTCAACAATTGATTCTCGCG
>JANOGH010000052.1:0-14995 GCA_031414075.1 Betaproteobacteria bacterium
GGCGCGGCTGCTGAACCTCAACGAAACGCAGAGCGGGGTGCTGACACTGGTGTTCAAGATCGCAGACGACAAAGGCCTGCTGCTGCTCGATCTGAAAGACTTGCGCTCGATGGTGCAGCACGTCGGCGACAATGCCAGACAGTTCACCACCGAGTATGGCAACATTTCCTCGGCCAGCATCGGCGCGATCCAGCGCGGACTGCTCGTCATCGACGAACAGGGCGGCGACCATTTCTTCGGCGAGCCGACGCTCGATATCGCCGACCTGATGCAGACCGACGACAAGGGCCACGGCGTGGTCAACATCCTCGCCGCCGACAAGCTGATGAGCGCGCCCAGGGCTTACTCTACGCTGCTGCTGTGGCTGCTGTCGGAACTGTTCGAGGAATTGCCCGAGGTCGGCGATCCGGAAAAGCCAAAGCTGGTGTTCTTCTTCGACGAAGCGCACCTGCTGTTCAACGATGCGCCGCCGGCCCTGCTGGACAAGATCGAACAGGTCGTCAGGCTGATCCGCTCCAAGGGCGTAGGCGTCTATTTCGTCACGCAGAACCCGCTGGATGTGCCGGACACGGTGCTCGGACAGCTGGGAAACCGCGTGCAGCATGCGCTGCGTGCCTTTACGCCGCGCGACCAGAAAGCGGTGAAGACCGCGGCAACGACGCTGCGCGCGAATCCCGATCTCGACGTGGAAAAGGCGATTACCGAACTCGGTGTCGGCGAAGCGCTGGTATCGCTGCTCGATGAAAAAGGCCGCCCGTCGATGGTCGAGCGGGCGTTCGTGCTGCCGCCGCACAGCCGCATCGGCCCGATTACAGCCGACGAGCGCACGGGCTCGATCAAGCGCTCGCTGGTGGCCGGTACCTACGAACAACGGGTCGATCGCGAATCCGCGTACGAAGAACTCAGGGCGCGCCGCGAGCAAACTGCAGCCGCCACGCAGCCGGCCGCGACACCGGCGCCGACCTCCACCGGTTCCGTGTTCGGCGACGTGCTAGGCAGCGTATTCGGCGGCGGCAGTTCGCGGCGGCAGTCGGCCGGGGAGGCGCTGGTGAAGAGCGCGGCCCGGGCCGTCGGCTCGGAAGTGGGGCGGCAGATCATGCGCGGCGTGCTCGGCTCCATCCTCGGCGGCTCTGGCCGCCGGCGCTGACCTCACCGCATCTTTGCCTTCGATGCCGGCTTGCGATCCTGGCGGTGGCCGTTTCCGGGGCGCGGCATTTCAGAAGCGGTAGAGCAGCGACAGCGTTGCCGCGTTGACGTCGACCAGTTCGCTGCTGAGCGGATCCGGCAGCTGGTAGAATTCCCATTCCGCCCGCACCGTGAACGCAGGGTTCAGGTTGTAGTCCACGCCGGCGCCGAATTTCGCGCGCACGCTGCTTTTCGATTCCTCGCTGCTCGACAGGACTAAGGTGAGAGGATTACCACTTACGCTCACATTCGTCCTGCCGTAGGCGGCCCCGACGCGGCCAATAAGCGACCATTTCTCGTTCAGAGGAAGCGAGCCCACGGCATCGATGTACACGGCGGACATCTCGTATTCCATGTTGAAGCTGCCGACCGGAGTCAAAACCGCGGCGCCGCTGTAATAACTTATGTCTACCGAGGATGTGCCCAGCGGGGTGTACCCGCCCTCGACGGCAAAATAGCGGTTGAAGCTGTAGCCGACGAAGAGCTTCGCTCCGGTGGAACGTTCGTCCGTGCGGATTGCACTGGAGGTGGCGCCAGGCACGTTGGGAAAGATGGCGGCGTTAACCGCGTTGATCGTCTGCTGCGGGATGCTCGCGAAGTCCTCGCCGAGCCCGGCTCCGACATACCAGTGCAATGCCTGACCGCCTGACTTAGCGGCAGGATCCTGCGCTGCCGCACCTTGAGCAATTCCGGTGAGCGCCAGCGAGACCATCCCTGCTACAGCATATTTATTCACACGCGCCTCCTCTCGGGTTGGATACACAAAGCTGACCATTTGTACCCGAATGTCTGCGCCATGTAAATCGTCGAACGCGCAGGCCGGCGCTGCAACACCTCGACGGGGATCGGAGTCCGGGTCAGACGTTGAAGCGAAAGTGCATCACGTCGCCATCCTTGACGACGTATTCCTTGCCCTCCAGGCGCATTTTCCCGGCTTCCTTGGAACCCTGCTCGCCCTTGTGCACGATGTAGTCATCGAAAGCAATGACCTCGGCGCGAATGAAGCCTTTCTCGAAATCGGTGTGGATGACACCGGCGGCCTGCGGAGCCGTATCGCCCCTATGGAGCGTCCAGGCCCGAACTTCCTTCTCGCCGGCGGTGAAATAAGTCTGCAATGCCAGCAATTCATAGCCCGCGCGAATCAGGCGATTCAGCCCCGGCTCCTGCAGTCCCATGTCGGCGAGGAACACCCGCTTGTCCTCGTCGGACAGGTCGGCGATCTCGGCTTCCAATCGTGCACAGAACGCCACCACCGGCGCGCCTTCCTTTACGGCTTTTTGCCTGACCTTCTGCAGCAGGGGATTGTCGTCGCCGAATCCATGCTCGTCGACATTGGCGGCGTACAGCGTTGGCTTGGCGGTAATCAGGCAAAGCGGCTTGATGCTGGCCCGCTCTTCCCGGGAGAGGTCAAGCGCGCGGACCGGTTTGGCCTGATCGAGCTGCGCCAGCACTTTGTCCAGCACCGCGACCAGCAATTTTGCGGCCTTGTCGCCGGCCAGCGCCGGCTTGCGGTAACGCGCCAGTGCCTTTTCCACCGTGGAGAGGTCGGCCAGCGCGAGCTCGGTTTCGATGGTTTCGATGTCGGACAGCGGATCGACCTTGCCCGTTACATGCACGATGTTGTCGTCGGCGAAACAGCGCACGACGTGCACAGTGGCATCAGTCTCGCGGATGTTGGCCAGGAACTGATTGCCGAGGCCTTCGCCCTTCGACGCACCGGCCACGAGTCCCGCGATATCCACGAACTCGACGATCGCCGCGATCACCTTCTGCGGTTTTGCGATGACCGCGAGTTGCGCCAGGCGCGCATCCGGCACCTCGACAACGCCGACATTGGGCTCGATGGTGCAGAAGGGATAATTTTCCGCCGCGATGCCGGCCTTGGTCAGCGCGTTGAACAGCGTCGACTTGCCGACGTTCGGCAGTCCGACGATTCCACATTTGAGACTCATGTCTGGTGATCGGTAAACGGTAAACGGTAAACGGTAAAATCCGGCCTTGGCCGGTCACCGTTCACTGTTCACAGTTCACGTTTTGTATGGAGCTTAAGCATCGCCGCTTCGCTCCTGCCCTCGAGCAGCAGCGGCCAGGTATCGAGGCTGCGCTCGATGGCTCCGTCGATCAGCGGCATCTCTTCCTTGCGCGGCGCATTGAGCACGAAGTTCACCATCTGCTCGCGATCGGCCGGCCGGCCGATGCCGATGCGCAGCCGCCAGAAATCCGGCCCCAGGTGCGCCGTGATGTCCTTGAGGCCGTTGTGGCCTGCCGAACTACCGCCCTTTTTGAGCCTGACCTCGCCCGGCGGCAAATCGAGTTCATCGTGCACCACCAGCATGTCCGCCGGGGCGATCTTGTAGAACTGCGTCAGGGCCTGTACCGCGCGGCCGCTGACATTCATGAATGTGGTGGGTTTAAGCAGCCAGCATTCCCTGCCGCCATCGACCAGCTTGCCGGCATAGCCGTGAAATCGAGATTCCGGACGCAGATGAGCGCCGGCCCGCGCAGCCAGCCTGTCAACCCACCAGAAACCGGCGTTGTGGCGAGTGGCCTCATGTTCCCGGCCCGGGTTACCCAATCCTACAACGAGCTTCATGTCGATCGCACGGCGTTGAAAACAAATCGGCCTGCCGGACAGGCAACGCTGACGGCAGGCCGTGGTTCGAACTGCGAAAAAAGCTACTTCTTGCCGCCTTCCTTCTTCTCGGGCTCCTTCTTGGCATCCGCGCCCGGTGCGGCACCGGCCACTGGTGCAGCGCCTGCGGCAGAAGCGGCCCCGTCCGCGGCCGCGCCTTCTGCCGCCACAACGGCAACGGTGGGTTCCGGTTCGACGATCGCGCGCGGAATCTGGACGGTCGCCACCACGGCATTGTCACCGCGAGTCAGTTGCACCGATTCCACGCCCTTGGGGATCCTGAGGTCGGCCAAATGCACCGCCGCGCCGATCTCCAGGGTCTGCAGATCGACCTCGATGAATTCCGGCAGATCGTCTGGCAAGCAGGTGATGTCCATTTCGTTCATCACGTGGCTGACGATACCGCCGCCGGTCTTCACGCCAGGGGAGATGTCGGCATTGATGAAGTGCAGCGGCACTTTCATGTGAATCTTCTGGTTCGCCGATACACGCTGGAAGTCGACGTGCAGAACCAATTGCTTCCACGGGTGCATCTGTACGTCGCGCAACAGCACGCGTTCTTTCTTGCCGTCGACGGTCATGCTCAGGATCGAGGCGTGAAAGGCTTCCTGCTTGAGCTGGTGCAACAATCCGTTGTGTTCGAACTCCACGTTATGCGCGGGATGCTCCCCGCCGTAGATGATACCCGGCACTTTGCCCGTTCCGCGCAGACGGCGGCTCGCACCCGTTCCCTGCAGCAGGCGGGACATTGCATTGACTTCTATCGTTGCCATAATGCGCTCCTAAAGTTGGCGTCATCCGCGACCAGATGGCGCATTAAAAAAACAAACACCTCGAAAACCTCACCGCAAAGACGCAGAGCGCGCAAAGGAAACCCAAATAAACTCGAGCACTTTGCGTCCTTTGCGCCTTTGCGGTGAAAGGGCTCTCCTTTTACTCCATGAACAGAGAAGACACCGAATCCTCGTTGCTGATGCGCAGCATCGTTTCGGCCAGCAATGCCGCGATGCTGAGCTGGCGAATGCGCTTGCAGCGTTTCGCTTCTTCGCGCAGCGGGATCGTATCCGTCACCACCAGCTCGTCCAGCACCGAGTTCTCTATGCGTTCGATGGCTTTGCCCGACTGCACCGGGTGGGTGCAGTAGGCGAGTACCTTTTCGGCGCCTTTCTCCTTCAATGCCAGCGCCGCCTCGCATAGCGTATTTGCGGTATCGACCATATCGTCCATGATCACGCAAGTGCGCCCGGCGACATCGCCGATGATGTTCATCACGGTGGCCACATTCGGCCGCGGACGGCGCTTGTCGATAATCGCCAGATCGGACTCGAGGCGCTTGGCCAGGGCCCGCGCCCGTACCACACCACCGACGTCGGGTGACACCACCACCAGATCCTGGTGACCCCGCTTCCAGATATCCCCCAGCAGGATCGGCGCCGAGTAGACGTTGTCCACCGGAATGTCGAAAAAACCCTGAATCTGGTCGGCATGCAGATCCATCGTCAGCAGACGGTCCACGCCCGCCACCACCATCATGTTCGCGACCACCTTGGCGCTGATCGCCACTCGCGCCGAGAGCGGCCGCCGATCCTGGCGCGCATACCCCAGGTAAGGAACCGCTGCGGTAATGCGCCCGGCAGACGAGCGCTTCAGCGCGTCGGCCATCAGCAGGACTTCCATCAGATTGTCATTGGTCGGCGTACAGGTCGACTGCAGGACAAATACATCCTTGCCACGCACATTCTCCAGCAATTCGACCATCACCTCGCCGTCGCTGAAGCGACCGACCGTGGCGCGTCCGAGCGGGATGTTGAGGTGTTTGACAACGTCTTCGGCAAGCTTCGGATGCGCGTTGCCGGTAAACACCATCAAGCTGTCATAAGCCATACTCGATACTAGAAACTGGAGACTGGAGACTGGAAAAATCAAAAACCCCGTAGTCCAAAAAATCAACGGCAACCATATTCGCCGCCTGCTCTACTAGTATCTAGTCTCAAGCGACTAGTCTCTAGCCTGGCTGGGGAGGTAGGGATCGAACCTACGAATGCCGGAATCAAAATCCGGTGCCTTACCACTTGGCGACTCCCCAAAAAGCTCTAGTCGGCCTCCGACCACAGAGGATGCCGGTCCAGACCGCGCGCCACGAAGCCGCGCATGTCAGCCGGCAATTCCGACAGTACCCGACGCGCACGCTCTGCGCTGTCAAACGCGCAGAAAACGCAAGCCCCGGATCCGGTCATGCGGGCATCGCCGTATCGGCGCAACCACTCGAGATGACGGGCCACCCGCGGATAACGCCGGCACACCACCGGCTCCAGATCGTTGCGGCCCTGGCCGACTGAAAAGGCGGCTATTGTGATTGCATTCGTATTACGTGTCAATTCAGCGGAGGAGAAGATTTCCGCAGTGGAAACAGCCAGTTCGGGCACCAGAATCAGATACCAGGCGGGCGGCAATCGGAGCGCCTGCAAGCGCTCGCCGATGCCTTCGGCAAAAGCATTTCTGCCGAACACGAATACCGGCACGTCGGCGCCCAGTTTCAGCGCGAGTTGCTGCAAGCGCTCGCGCGGCAGCCCGGTGTGCCACAGCCGATTCAACACGATCAGCGTTGTCGCGGCATCGGAACTGCCGCCTCCGAGCCCCCCGCCCATCGGCAAGCGCTTGACGATGCCAATGTCTGCACCTTCACGACACCCGGTCTCCTGCTGCAATGCCTGAGCGGCGCGCACACTCAAATCCTGCTCCGCGGGAACGCCTTCCATCGGGGTGGTGCGGCGGATCGCGCCATCGGCGCGCACGACAAAGGAAAGTTCGTCGCCGTAGTCGATGAAGCGGAACGCGGTCTGCAGCAGGTGGTAGCCATCTTGCCTGCGGCCGACCACGTGAAGGAACAGATTGAGTTTTGCCGGCGCCGGAAACACGCCTGCCGCGGTTGTCACTGCGGCAATTCCCAGCGTTCGACGATCAGGCGCAGGTTGAGCCGGTCATGGGCGAGCGACAGACGCGCGGGCATGGCGCTGTCGCCGAAATATTCGATATAGGCGATGCGCCAATCGTTCTGCATCAGGGTCTTGAGCCGCTCATTGTCGTCTCGACTCTGCGCCTGAACCGGCGCTCCAGGATCGACCCGGCCGGTCACCCAATAACGCAGCCCGGCAAGCGGCAGGTCCCAGCCGAGAACTTCGCGCGTCAACGACTGCACATCGTTCGATCGATATACCTTCTTGTCGCCGGTGGTCAGCGTGGCGCCATCGCTGTCAGCCTCGATCTCGCCGACAACGGAACCGAGCGGGGAAAGCAGTCTGAGGGAGTCGCGCAGCGCCGAATGGCGCCAGCGCAGACTGGCCGTGTAACCGCGATCATCGAGTTTGACAGCGACCCTTCCATTCAGTGAGAACGCGCCGATCGACACGTTGGAAGCAGGCAGGACTTGCGCAGGACGGGTGGAGGCACAGCCGGCCAGGGCCGAAAGGACAGCGCCGAGCGCGAGCATGCCGAGCCGAAATTGCATATGCCGACTCAGCGCAGGTATTTCTTGATGACCTTCTGCAGCTCGTCGTTTTCCGGATTGTCGCGCAGCGCATCGCGCCAGACTTTTTCCGCGCCGGGCTGGTCGCCCTTTGCCCACAGCACTTCACCAAGGTGGGCAGCAATCTCCGGATCGGGACGTTGCCGGAAAGCGCGCTCCAGATACTCAAGTCCCTGGGAAACGTGGCCCAGGCGATACTCGACCCAGCCCATGCTGTCGAGTATGAAAGGGTCTTCCGGCGACAGCTTGAGCGCCTTCTCGATGTAATCGCGCGCCTCGAGCAGCCGGTCAGTGCGATCGGCCAGAGTGTAACCCAGCGCGTTATACGCCTGCGCATGGTCGGGCTTGAGGGCAATCAAGCGCCGCAAATTGGTCTCGGCGATATCGATGCGGTCTATCTTCTCGGCGGCCAGCGCAATGTCGTAGAGCAACTCTGGCTGGTCCGGCTGGACGTCGAGTGCTTTTCTGAGAATGTCGAACGATTCCTGGTAGTCCTTCGCTTCGCGCATCAGCTGCGCCTCGGACTGCAGTATCTGCACGCGCTGAGCGTCATTCTCAGGGGCGAGGTTCTGCAGGTGCGCACGCGCCTCGGCGAGCTTGTCCTGCTTGGCCAGCATGAACGCATAGCGCGCATGGGCCGGAACGTATTGTTCGCCCTCTTCCACCGACAAGTACCATTTGGCGGCTTCGTCGTAGCGCTTGCGCTCCTCATTGACCTGTCCGAGGTGGAAGCGCACCGCGTCCTGATCCTTGTAGTCCATCTCCAGTACGCGTTTGAGCTGAATCTCGGCAACATCGAGGTCGTTCATCTGCACCGACAGCAGCGCCGTCGTGACGGCGATGTCGCCGTTTTGCGGGTTGTCATCCAGCAATCGCTGGAATTCGACGCGGGCTTGCGGAAATTTCTTGTCGTTGATCAGTTGACGGGCGTAGGCGAGCCTGACTTCGTGCGCTTTCGGGTTGGCATCAAGAAAGGTCTTCAGATAGTCCAGGGCCTTGGCGCGCGATTCGCGATTGAGGATCTGTGCCTGGAACAGCGCGCCGGTTTCCCAATCCGGACGCAAACGCATCGCCTCGCGGATCTCCGTCAGCGCCGCATCGACCTTATTGGCTGCCAGCGAGGCCTCTGCCACGGCGAGATGCGCCTCCGGCCGCTCGCGGTAAGGCCTGGTCAATTCCTTGACGAGCGCCAATACCGCACTCTTGTCGGCGTGCTTGGCCAGCAGCGGCTGCAACTGCGCGAGCGACTGGCCGATGTTGTCGCCATCGGCGGCCAAGATTTGCTGCAACAACGGTTTTGCCGACTGCAGGTCATTGCTGTTGACGAACAGAGCCGCCAAAGTCTGCCGCGCAGCCGCCGAGTCCGTTTCGGTTGCCAGCCAGAGCCTGGCCGCTTCCATTGCAATGTCAGTGTGACGGCCGTAGAGCGCAACTTCCGTAGCGCGCCGCGCGATGCGCGGATCGCGCGTCGTTTTGGCCATTTCGAGATAGGCTTGCGCGGCGATCTGGTAGTTGCCGCGTTGGCCGGCGATTTCGGCAAGCAGAAATGTATACAGCAGTTCCGAATCCAAGGATCGGTCGGGCAACCCGGTGCGCGACAGCGCTTTGGTACCTAAAACCTGGCGCGCTTGCGCTTCGAAGTTATCCGGATCAGATTGCGCCGCCACGGCCGCGTCAGCGGCTGCCAGGCTGGCGTCGCCGTCATGGCCGGCACGGGCGTCCGGGTGTGCGCAGGCGCCCAGCACCAGGCAGAGAATAACAACCGGCGTGGCGAAAATTGGCGGCAGACCTGGCATGGATGTGGGGAGGTTGTGAGATTTGCAGAATCGCCCGAGTGACCATTAGAGATTCCGATCCGGCGCGAAGTTCTTCAATCCAGTGGACAGTTTAGGTATATTTGGCGCCCATCACAAGTGATCCCGTATCCATCCGCCGGGCTCTGGGCCGGTATACTCCGCAGGTCGAGGCGTCCGCACGGGGGGTCGCAATAGCGACGGCAGATTTCCAACATTCGACCGACAAGGCGAGGGCATGACCAATACGGCAGGCTCAGAATCGACCGTTTCCGCGCGGGCCTTATCGCGCTCATACGGCAGCAATCGCGCGGTGCGCGAAGTTTCCCTGCAGCTCAAACGCGGTGAAGTCCTGGGTCTGCTCGGCCCCAACGGCGCGGGCAAGACCACGACCATGCAAATGCTGACCGGCAACCTCGCGCCCTCTGGCGGCGAGGTGAGCATCTGCGGCATCGACCTGATTGATCGGCCGACCCAGGCAAAGTCGCGCATCGGTTACCTGCCCGAGGTGCCGCCCCTGTACCGGGAACTCAAGGTCGACGAATATCTGCGCCTGGCCGGGCGCCTGCATCAAGTCAAGAAGGGTGCGCTCGACCAGGCTGTGCAGCGCGCCAAAAGCCGTTGCGGCCTGAGCGACATGGGTGGTCGACTGATCGGCTCGCTCTCCAAGGGGTATCAGCAGCGCGTCGGCATCGCCCAGGCGATCATCCACGAACCCGACGTGATCATTCTCGACGAACCCACCATCGGCCTCGATCCCAATCAGATCCGCGAGATCCGCTCCCTGATCAAGGACCTGGGCCGCGATCACAGCCTGATCCTGTCCACGCACATCCTGCCCGAGGTCGAAGCGGTCTGCGATCGGGTGCAGATCCTGCATCACGGCGAAGTCGTATTCAACGATACGATCGCCGGCCTCAAGCAGTTTCGCGGCGGCCAGACGCTGCAGCTCGGTTTGCGCAATCCGCCGGCGCCGGACGACATCGCCCGCGTTGCGGGGGGCGCCCCGGTCGATGCCGTCAACGCCAATTTGTTTCGCGTGCATCCGCGCGCAGGAACCGATCCCACTGACGAACTGGTGCGCGCATCGGTCGAGCACGGCTGGGGGTTGTTTCAACTGCAGCCGGCCCAGGCCAGCCTGGAAGAGGTGTTCGTGCAGCTTACCCAACGCGATGAGGAGGTATCGGCATGAGCCACCTGACGAGGGGCCCCAACCTCTGGTTGGGGATCGGCAGCAAGGCGATTGCCGACTGGCACCGACACGATAACGCGTGCATTCCCAACTATCTCAAGGAGGTGCCGGCGTGATTCGTACCATCATCATGAAGGAAATGCGCGCATTGTTCGCCACGCCGCTGGCGTGGGTGGTGCTGGCCTTCCTGCAGGTCGTCCTCGCCTGGATTTTCCTCACCCGGTTGGACTATTTCCTCACCATTCAGGGACAACTGGCGCGCGTACCAAACGCCCCGGGGCTGACCGAACTCGTCGTGGTGCCGATGATCGGAATCGCGTCGATCGTGCTGCTGATGTCGGTGCCGCTGCTGACCATGCGGCTGATCGCCGAGGAGCGCCGCAACAAGACCATGACCATGCTGATGTCGGCCCCGGTGTCGATGACGCAGATCGTGCTCGGTAAATTTCTCGCCACCGTTCTGTTCCTCGCGATCGTGGGCGGCCTGATTGCGCTGATGGCACTGTCGCTGCTGATGGGCGGCAAGCTCGACTATGGCCTGCTGGTGGCAAATCTGCTCGGCCTGTTGCTGCTGACCAGCAGCTTTGCCGCCGTTGGCCTGTTCGTGTCGTGCCTGACCACTCACCCGGTCGTGGCGGCGATCGGCGCACTGGCCGCCTTCCTGGTGCTGTGGCTGATCAACATCGCCGCGTCCGATCCGGGCAGCCCGGTCCACCTGTTCTCGCTGCTCAAGCATTTCGAGGGCTTCATGAACGGCGCGGTTGCCGTGACCGATCTGATCTATTTCGCACTGCTGACTGCGGTGTTCCTCATTCTTTCGATCCGGCGCCTCGACGCCGACCGGCTGCGCGGATGAAATCGAACCAAAAACTTAAACTGCATTTGCTGATCCAGAACGGCCTGTTCGTTGTGCTGTTGATCGGCTTCGCGATGGCTATCGTGTGGGTCACCAAAGACATCAAGACGCAATGGGACCTGACCCAGGGTCAACGCAACACCTTGTCCCAGGCGTCCATCGACGTGCTCAAGCAGGTTACCGGACCAGTCAGGGTGACGGCCTACGCGACTGCGCAGGATACCGAGGGCGACGCCCGCAAAACGGTGGGGACTTTTCTGGGCAGTTACCTGCGCGCGAAGAACGATATGGTCCTGACGTTCGTCGATCCACGCGAGCAGCCGCAGAAAGCGCAGGCGGCGGGCGTGCGCGCGAACGGTGAACTGGTGGTCGAGTACAACGGGCGCAGCGAGCACCTGACCAGCTTGACCGAGCAGGATCTGACCAATCTTCTGCTTCGGCTGGTACGTTCGGCGGAACGCCAGGTGACGTACCTGGACGGGCATGGCGAGCGCAAACTCGACGGTCGTGCCAATCACGATCTCGGCGATTTCGGCGGACAGCTGCGCGTGAAGGGATTCAAGACCGCGTCCCTGAACCTGGCAATCGCCCAGGAAGTGCCGGACAACGTCGCCGTGCTGATCATCGCCAGTCCGCGGGTCGATCTGCTTGCCGGCGAAGTCAGCAAGATCAAGCGCTGGGTCGAGAAAGGCGGCAACCTGCTGTGGCTGATCGACAACGATTCACTGCACGGCTTGCAGGGGCTCGCCGACGAGCTTGGACTGAGTCTCCTGTCCGGCACGGTAGTCGATCCGCGTGCCGGTGGACTCAAGCTGCCCGCGACTTTCGCGCTTGCGACCGGCTACGGCCAGCATCGCATCACGGAGAATTCGGCCGTCACCAGCGTCTTTCCCTACGCGCGGCGGATTGCGGCCAGCGAAGCAAGCAAATGGGTCTTTACCCCGCTGGTGACGGTTGCGCAGGACGGCTGGCTCGAGACCGGCAGCATCGACAACAACGTCGCCTTCGACCGCAAGAAGGATATACGCGGGCCGATCGTTGTTGCCGCGGCACTGGAACGTGCCGTGGGTGAACGCAAGCAACGCGTCGTCGTGACGGGAAGCGGGCATTTCCTCGCCAATCAGTTCATCGGCACGCTGGGAAATCTCGATCTGGGCGTGAATATCCTCAACTGGCTGGCCGGTGACGACACGCTGATCACCGTGCAGCCGCGCACCCGCTCGGACCTGACACTGGAACTGACGCGCTCCGGGCTGGCGCTGGTGGGCTTCGGTTTTCTGCTGGTGCTGCCGCTCGCCTTGCTGGTCTGCGGCGGCGTCATCTGGTGGCGGCGACGCAAGGCATGAAGTCCAGGATTCTGCTGAACCTGGCGCTGATCGCGGCGCTGGTCGCGCTGTCCTTGGCCGCTTATTTCAAGCCCTGGCAGGATGCCGCGCCGTCGATCCGGCTTACTCAGCTCAAGCGCGACGACATTACCCGCATCGTCATCGAACCGCGCGGCACCGCGGCCATCAAACTGGAAAAGGGCGATGGCGCATGGAGAATCGTCGCGCCGCTCACGGCGCAGGCCGAAGACACGCAGGTGGACCGCCTGGTCGACATCGTCAATGCCATCGCCAAGCAAAAGCTGTCGAATGCCGACCTCAGCCAGTTCGATCTGAATCCGCCGCAAGTGCGCGTGACGCTCAACGATCAAGCAATCGCCTTCGGTCGCATCAACGACATCACCTACGAACAATACGCAGCAACCGCGGAGGGGGTCTATCTGGTGCCGCCACTTTACGGTTATGGCATTGCCACCGATGCGACCAAACTTCTGAGCCGGCGTCTGCTCGACGCGGGCGAGGTGGCGGTCGCTTTCGACTTCGGCCGCCACCGGATTGAACGCGACGACAACGGCACCTGGGCCGCCAGCGGCGATTTTGCGGCGGCGAAGGGCCAACCGTTGTCGCAGGACGATTTCAATCGCTGGGCCGACGAATGGCGCTTCACGTCGGCACTCAGCGTTGAACCGGACAAAAGCAGCCCGGCACGCGCACGGGTGAGCGTTCGCTTCAAGAGCGGCAAAACGGTGACCATGCGCATTGTGCAAAAAGAGCCGGACTTCCAGCTGGTGCGCAGCGACAACGATATGCGCTATCACTTCGGCGTGGAGGTCGGGCAGCGCCTGCTCGACCCGCGCGCCGTCGCAAAAAAATAGCGGGCGGGCGTGCCCGAACTGCCCGAGGTCGAAACCACGCGCCGCGGCCTGGCGCCGCACCTGCAGGGCCACCGTATCGACGCCGTAATCGTGCGCAATCGCGCATTGCGCTGGCCAATACCACGCGATCTCGCCAGACAGGTCTCAGGCCGCACCGTGCGCGCCGTCGAACGGCGCGGCAAGTATCTATTGGTCGACTGCGGCACAGGCTGGATGATCGTTCACCTGGGCATGTCCGGCAGCTTGCGGGTCGTCCCCAATGGGACGCCGGCCGGCAAGCACGATCATGTCGATCTGGTGCTGAGCTCCGGGATGATCGCCAGGCTCACCGACCCCCGTCGCTTCGGCGCGCTTCTGTGGGAGCCCGGCGATCCGCTGCGCCATCCGTTGCTGGCGCGGCTGGCGCCCGAACCGCTGGGAACCGAATTTCATGCGGGCTGGCTGCATGCCCGTACCCGCGACCGCCGTGCGGCAATCAAAACCATCGTAATGGACGGTCGCATCGTGGTCGGCGTCGGCAATATCTACGCAAGTGAATCGCTGTTTCACGCCGGCATCCATCCCGGCCTCGCCGCAGGCCGGGTGTCCTTGCTGCGCTGCACCAAACTGGTCGCTTCCATCCGCGAAACGCTCGCCGCCGCCATCGCGGCCGGGGGCAGTACCCTGCGCGATTACGTGGGCGCGGAAGGCGATCCGGGTTACTTTCAGCAAACTTATTTCGTCTATGGCCGGCAGGGCGAGCCTTGCCGGGTCTGCGGCACAGCGATCAAGGCCTTGCGTCAGGGACAGCGCTCGACTTTCTTCTGCCCGGTCTGCCAGCGCCGGTGAGAAACCAGTTTCCAGATCAAATCTTCATTTCTTTAGTCTTGCATCAAGGGAGATCCGTTTTTTCCTTGACTCGTCGGGAAAACATCCCGAGAATCTTGCCATACCGAAATGCGGAACGAGGCGAGCCTCAGCGCATCGAGACGGCGTCCAAACATCGCGGCTTCTGCACATAGGGAAAAGAACGGTGGGCACGTCGTCTGACCACCAGTCTCTTGTCGAAAAACAATCCCGCGGCGACAGGGCTTCACCTTGGGGAATAATTCTGGAGAGGAATCCAATATGACTAGCAAGAAACGTTACCTGCGCATCGCGCTGGCGGCGGCGTTTTCCGCGGCATTTGCGGGAAGCGCCATCGCTGCAGATGTCGACAGCAAGCGCCTGCTCAACGCAGACAAGGAGCCGGGCAACTGGATGAGCTATCACGGCTCCTACAAGTCCTGGCACTACAGTGCGCTCGATCAGATCAACACCGGAAACGTCAGCAAGCTCACGGAAGCCTGGTCGCATGTGGCTTCGCGCGCCAACCGTGGCCTGCAGGGCCATCCGCTGGCGATCGACGGCATCCTGTACTACAGCAGCCCGTACAACCAGATCTATGCGCTGGACGGCGCCACCGGCCAGATGATCTGGACCTACAAGCAGAAGCTCAATGAGGACCTGGTCGCGCGGCAGACACACTCGCCGTACAACCGCGGTCTTGCAGCCGGCTATGGCCAACTGTACATGGGCACGCTCGACGGCAAGCTGGCCGCGATCGACATGAAGACCGGCAAGCTGAGCTGG
>JANOGH010000053.1:0-5118 GCA_031414075.1 Betaproteobacteria bacterium
GGATGCGCAGTGCCTGCCTATCCTGCCGATGCGGCTGGCGTTCACGGCGCCGGTGCTGCGAGTCGTGGCAGAGAAAATTGCGCTGAAGTCCCAGGGCAAATTGATTCCCGCCGGATTGCCGGACGTGAAACACTCGCCGGAATTCGTCGACGAAGTGTTCTTCAACGGGCCGTTTGCGGAGCGTGCCGAGTTCACGATCGAGTTGCCCCCGGATCTTACCGACGACGCCGGCCGCACGCTTGCCAACCAGAAGCGTTTTCCGCTGCCGGTGCGCACCGACGAATATCCACCGCTGGCAAAGTTTTCGGCGCGCTTCGGCATCATCGAAGCGAAGGGCGACGGCATGATGCCGGTGACGTTGCGCAATCTCGAAGGCCTCGTGGAAGGCCGCCTGGCGAGAACGGGCAGCAAGGACGATGCCGGCAGCAATCTTGCGGAAAAAGCGGACGCCGCCATCAACTGGCTGAAGCACAAGCTGGACGAGTCGAAGCAGAGCGCCGGCACCGTACCCGGCAGCTACTCGCGCGTGGCCGATGGGGACGTGATGACGATCCTGGACTGGATGAAACGCCTGCGCCAGATGGACAACGAGCGCTGGCGCTACGACGAAAAGACGAACCAGAACGTGCCAGAATACCGCCTCGGCCAGGCGTCTATCTTCTCCGAGCGCGATCGTGTCACACGCCTGCAGGTACCGAAACCGGAAGGCGCGCGGGCGTTCGAGGTAGTCGGCATCCCGCTGAAGAAACCCGGTTTTTACGTGGTCGAGCTCGCCAGCCCGCGTCTGGGCGCGGCGCTGCTGAATTCGCGCACGCCCTACTACGTGCAGTCCGCGGCGCTGGTAACCAATCTTGCCGTGCATTTCAAATGGGGCCGCGAATCCTCGCTGGTCTGGGTCACCGCGCTCGATAGCGGCGCGCCTGTCGCGCAGGCGCTCGTCTCGATCCAGGATTGCTCCGGGAGAGTGTTCTTCCGCGGAGCGACCGATGCGCAGGGACGCGCCCGCGTCGCCGCCGTGCTGCCGGATCGCGAGCGCCTGCCCGGCTGCGTTTCGGAGTACGACAGGCAGATCGTGGTCTCCGCGCGCCTCGCGGACGATCTGTCGTTCGTCATGTCCGACTGGAACGAGGGCATTGCACGCTGGCGTTTCAATCTGCGCGAAGGCGGCTGGAACGGGCCCTTCCTCGTCACCACCGTGTTCGATCGCACGTTGTTGCGCGCCGGCGAAACTGTGAACATGAAACATTACTATCGCAGGCACGAGGCCAAAGGTTTTTCTTTCGTCCCCGTGGACAACCTGCCGAACAAGATCACCATCGTGCACCAGGGCACGGATCAGAAATACGAAGTAGCGCTGAAGTGGGACCCTCGCAACAGCGCGGACAGCACATGGAAGATTCCGGAGGGCGCGAAGAAGGGGACGTATAGCGTGCAGATGACCGACACGCTGGACGCACGGCCCGGCGCGCGCGGCACCACGCGTCTTGTGGGCAGCTTCCGCGTCGAGGAGTTTCGCGTGCCGCTGATGAAGGCGGAAATTGTCGGGCCGAAAGCGGCGCAGACGCATCCGAAGAGCGTCGATCTCGACTTGCATCTGCGTTACCTCGCGGGCGGCGCGGCCGCCTATGCGCCGGTGAAAGTGCGCGCGGTTGTGCGCCCCAAGAGCGTCGTGTTTCCCGATTACGACGGCTTTGTCTTTGCCAATGGCAAGGTGGTCGAAGGACTGGAGCAGCAGGCAGGCGCACAGTGGTTCGCGGGCGAATACGAGCTGGGCGACGGCGATTCCGAGGAACCGGTACCGGTGCAGCCCGCCAACGGCGTGCGTGCGCTGAAGATGATCGAGCTGGGTCTGGACGGAGCCGGCGCGGCGCGCGTCACGCTGCCGGATTTGCCTGCGGCCGACAGCCCCCAGGAAGTCAACGCGGAACTCGAGTATTCGGATCCGAATGGAGAAATGCTGACGACTTCGACGCGCGTGCCGCTGTGGCCATCGAAAATACTGCTCGGCATCAAACCCGATGCCTGGACCCTTTCGAAGGACGAGCTGAAGTTCCAGGTGCTCGCGCTCGATCTGAACGGCAAGCCGATCAAGCAGCAGCAAGTCGACGTGCAGCTTTACGTGCGCAACGTGTTTTCGCACCGCAAGCGGCTGATCGGCGGTTTCTATGGCTACGAAAGCGGCGCGGAGGTCAGGAAGCTCGACTCCGTCTGCCAGGGCAGGACCGACGACAAGGGCCGTTTATTCTGCACGGTTAAACCGCCAGTGTCCGGCAATATCGTCATGGGTGCGGTCGCGAAAGACAAGGCCGGCAACTTTTCCTACGCGAATGCCTCGGCCTGGGTCGCCGGCAGCGAAGCCTGGTGGTTCGACCAGGCCAACGACGATCGCATGGATGTGATTCCCGAGCGCAAGCGCTACGAGCCCGGGCAGACGGCGCAGTTCCAGGTCCGCATGCCATTCCGTCAGGCCACCGCGCTGGTGACGGTGGAGCGCGAAGGCGTGGTCGATTCGTTCGTGCAGCCACTGTCCGGCAATGCGCCGGTCATCAAAGTTCCGATGAAAGGCAACTACGCCCCGAACGTATTCGTATCGGTGCTGGTCGTGCGCGGCCGCGTTTCCGACGTGCAGCCCACTGCGCTGGTGGATCTCGGCAAGCCGGCGTTCAAAATGGGCATGGCGGAAATCAGCGTTGGCTGGCGCGCGCACGAACTCGGGGTCAAGGTGAGCGCCGACAAGGAGATCTACAAGGTGCGCGACAAAACGCGCGTGTCGGTGCAGGTAACGCAACGTGCCATCGGCAAAGCGCCGAAGAGCGGCGAGGTCGCCATCGTGGCCGTCGACGAAGGGTTGCTGGAGTTGCTGCCGAACGATTCCTGGCACTTGCTGGAGGCGATGATGCAGCCGCGCGGCAGCGAGGTGAATACTTCGACCGCGTCGATGCAGGTCGTCGGCAAGCGCCATTACGGCCGCAAGGCGCTGGCGCAGGGCGGCGGCGGCGGTCGGCAGACCGCGCGCGAGTTGTTCGACACGCTGCTGCTGTGGAAAGCGAAGGTGCCGCTCGATGAGAAAGGTCGCGCCAGTGTCGACATTCCGCTGAACGATTCGCTGACCTCGTTCCGCATTATTGCGGTAGCCGACTCCGGCATCGGCCTGTTCGGCAGTGGCCAGACCTCGATTCGCGTGACGCAGGATCTGATGCTGTTGTCCGGCCTGCCGCCGCTCGTCAGGGAGGGGGATCGGTTCGACGCGCGCTTTACGGTGCGCAACGCGTCGCAACGCCAGACCGATGTCGAAGTGAGCGGCAATGTCGGCGCTCAGAATTTGCCGGTGTCGCGCGTCACGCTCGCGCCCGGCGAGGCGCGCGAAGTCGGCTGGGATGTCACTGCGCCGGTCAACGTTGCGCAACTGCGCTGGGAAGTGGCTCTGACGGAAGTGGGATCGTCCGGCAAGCCGCCAGCCGATCGGCTGAAAGTTCAGCAGAAAGTCGTTCCCGCCGTGCCGGTGCGCATCTTCCAGGCGACGCTGGCGCAGCTCGATCAGCCGCTCGATCTTGCGGTGAAGATTCCCGATGATGCGTTGCCCGGCCGCGGCGGCATTCGCGTCGCGCTGTCGCCGAAGCTCGCCGACGATCTTCCCGGCGTGCGCGAGTACATGAGCTTATACCCCTATACCTGCCTGGAACAGCGTGTATCGCGCGCCATTGCCCTGCGCGACAAGGCGTTGTGGGGACGCACGATGGACGAACTGCCTGCTTTTCTCGATCGCGACGGGTTTGCGAAATACTTCGCATCCGAAAGATCGGGCAGCGATACGCTGACGGCTTATCTGTTGTCTATTGCCGGCGAAGCAGGTCGGGAAATTCCGGCCGGTTCGCTGTCGCGCATGCACGGCGCACTGCGTAATTTCGTAGCCGGTCGCGCCGGCCGCGATTCCCCGCTGCAGACCGCAGACCTGACGATCCGCAAAGTCGCGGCGCTCGAGGCGTTGTCGCGCTATCAGCCGATCGAGCCAAATCAGCTCGACTCCATCGAGGTGGCGCCGAATCTGTGGCCGACCTCCGCAGTGCTCGACTGGCAGAATCTGATGAAGCGCAGCGAGAAACTCAAGGATCGCGAGAAGCATCTTTCGGAAACAGAACAGATCCTGCGCTCCAGGCTCAACTTCCAGGGCACCACCATGGGGTTTTCTACCGAGAGACTGGATTATCTCTGGTGGCTCATGATCTCGGGGGACGTCAACGCCAACCGCATGCTGCTTGCCGTGGTGGACGACGATAAGTGGCGCGACGACATTGCGCGGCTGGTGCGCGGGACGCTTGGGCGCCAGCAGCACGGACGCTGGAACACCACGGTGGCCAACGCCTGGGGCGTACTGGCGATGGAAAAATATTCGGCCAGGTTCGAATCCGAGCTGGTGGCCGGTCAGGTGCAGGCGCGGCTGGCAACGCAGCAGAACATTCTTGAATGGGACAAGCAGGCCAACGGCGGCAGCTTCGATTTCAACTGGCCGGCCGTGCAGGCGACACTTTCCGTGAGCCAGAACGGCGGCGGCAAGCCGTGGGTCACGGTACAGAGCCGCGCCGCGATCCCGCTCAAGCAGGCGTTTTCCAGCGGCTTCCGGATTGTCCGCACGGTCACGCCGGTGGACGCCAAGGTGCCGGGCGAACTGCGGCGTGGGGACACCGTACGCGTGCGACTGGAGATCGAGGCGCAGTCGGATATGTCCTGGGTGGTCGTCGATGATCCCGTGCCAGGGGGGGCGGCCATTCTCGGCAGCGGGCTTGGGAGGGATTCGCAGATACTGGCCACCGGCGAATTGAAGCGAGGTTTCGTCTGGCCGGCATTCGAGGAACGCAGCTTCGATGCCTTTCATGCGTACTACCGCTTCGTTCCCAAGGGGTCGTGGGTGGTCGAGTACAGCGTTCGCCTGAACAATTCGGGCCGCTTTGAACTGCCCCCGACGCGCGTCGAGGCGATGTATGCGCCGGAGATGTTCGGCGAGTTGCCGAATAGTGCCGTGACGGTGAATCCGTGAAAGGCCGTGAATATCGTGAATGCCGTGAATAACGTGAATGTCGTAAAGCGGTGGATAGGCGGGAGTTGGAGGTGAAAGCCGCC
>JANOGH010000054.1:0-4670 GCA_031414075.1 Betaproteobacteria bacterium
GGCCAGACGCTGAAGCTGCCGCAGGGCGCCGACGTGTTCCAGACCGCCGGCCCGGCCGGCCCGACCGACCTGCTGGTGATGGTGTCGCCGCGCCAGCGCGACCACAGCGCGATGCGGCCCAAGAACGGCGGCTACCGCGAGTTCCCCACCGGCGCTGAAGCCGCGGCCCTGGCGGCTGCGGTGCCGGGCCCCTTGCCCGCCATGGCCGGCAAGGTGATCTGCCCCAGCGCCGCACCCTGCGACGACGAGTTCGGCGCGGCCCTGGTGCGGGTGGACGTGGTGAACTAGCCGCCATGCGGCCATGAACAAGGGAAAGTGGTCAGCTGCGAAAAGCGGTACCAATGGAATCAGTCCGAGTGGGCGCTGGGCGAGGGGTATCGGACGCCGGCAGCGCCGAAATATCACGTCGTCGCCTACGATTTCGGCGTGAAGCACAACATCCTGCGCATGCTCGCGAGCCGCGGCTGCAGGCTCACTGTGCTGCCGGCGCAGACTTCGGCCGAGGAAGCGCTGGCGCTGAAACCCGATGGCGTGTTTCTGTCGAACGGACCGGGGGATCCGGAGCCCTGTGATTACGCAATTCATGCGATCGGACAATTCCTGGATGCCGGCATGCCGACTTTTGGCATCTGTCTCGGCCACCAATTGCTTGGGCTCGCCAGCGGCGGCCGCACCATCAAGATGAAGTTCGGCCATCACGGCGCCAACCACCCCGTGCAGGATCTCGAAACCGGGCGCGTCATGATCACGAGCCAGAACCACGGATTCGCGGTGGACGCGACAACGTTGCCCGCGAACGTGAAAGTCACGCATGTATCGCTGTTCGACGGCAGCCTGCAGGGCTTCACCCGCACCGACAAGCCGGCGTTCTGTTTCCAGGGCCATCCCGAAGCCAGTCCCGGACCACACGACGTTGACTACCTGTTCGACCGTTTCATCAAAATGATGGGACAGCACAGGGCGCATAGCTAGCGCCGGATCGATCGAACCATGCCAAAGCGCAGCGACCTGAAAAGCATCCTGATCATCGGCGCCGGCCCGATCGTCATCGGCCAGGCCTGCGAGTTCGACTACTCCGGCGCGCAAGCCTGCAAAGCCCTGCGCGAAGAGGGGTATCGCGTGATCCTGGTGAATTCCAATCCGGCGACCATCATGACCGATCCGGAGATGGCGGATGTCACCTACATCGAGCCGATCAACTGGCAGATGGTGGAGAGAATCATCGCCATGGAGCGGCCGGACGCGTTACTGCCGACGATGGGCGGCCAGACCGCGCTGAATTGCGCCCTCGATCTGGCCAGGCACGGCGTGCTCGAAAAGTACGCCGTGGAACTGATCGGGGCGTCCAGGGATGCCATCGACAAGGCCGAGGACCGCGAAAAGTTCAAGAAGGCGATGACCAAGATCGGGCTGGCGAGCCCGCGTTCCTCCATCGCGCACAGTCTGGAGGAAGCACTGCAGGTGCAGGCGATGGTCGGTTTCCCGACCATCATCCGGCCCTCGTTCACGCTCGGCGGCACCGGCGGCGGCATCGCCTACAACAAGGAAGAATTCGTCGCCATTTGCGAACGCGGCCTGGATGCATCGCCGACGCACGAACTGCTGATCGAAGAGTCGGTGATCGGCTGGAAAGAGTATGAGATGGAGGTCGTGCGCGACCACAAGGACAACTGCATCATCGTCTGCTCGATTGAGAACCTGGACCCGATGGGAATCCATACCGGCGACTCGATCACGGTGGCCCCGGCGCAGACGCTGACCGACAAGGAATACCAGATCATGCGCGACGCATCGATCGCGTGCCTGCGCGAGATCGGCGTCGATACCGGTGGCTCCAACGTGCAGTTCGGCATCAATCCGCAGGACGGACACATGGTCATCATCGAGATGAATCCGCGTGTTTCGCGCTCGTCCGCGCTGGCCTCGAAAGCCACCGGCTTCCCGATCGCCAGGGTCGCGGCCAAGCTCGCGGTCGGCTACACGCTCGACGAACTCAGGAATGACATCACCGGCGGCGTCACGCCGGCCTCCTTCGAGCCGACCATCGACTACGTCGTCACCAAGATTCCGCGTTTCGCGTTCGAGAAATTCCCGCAAGCCGATTCACGCCTGACTACGCAGATGAAGTCCGTGGGCGAAGTCATGGCCATTGGCCGCACCTTCCAGGAATCGATGCAGAAGGCGCTGCGCGGGCTGGAAACCGGCATCGACGGTTTCGACGAAATGACCACGGACCGGGAGCTCATCGAGACCGAACTGGCCGATGCCGGACCGGATCGCATCCTGTTTCTGGCTGATGCATTTCGCATCGGCATGAGCCTCGAGGAAGTCCGGCAACTGACTCGCATTGATCCGTGGTTCCTGGCGCAGATCGGGGACATCATCCACCAGGAGAACGCACTTGCAGGGAAACGCGTGGGGGACCTGGATCGCAATGCCCTGTTGACTCTGAAGCGCGCCGGATTTTCCGACTGCAGACTGGCGAAGCTGTTGAACGCCACCCAGGACGCCGTGCGCGCCAAACGCTGGGAACTCGGCGTCCGGCCGGTCTACAAGCGCGTGGACACCTGCGCCGCCGAATTCGATACCGGCACGGCCTACCTGTATTCGACTTACGAGGAAGAGTGCGAGTCGCGGCCGACCGAGCGCAAGAAAGTCATGGTGCTGGGCGGCGGGCCGAACCGGATCGGGCAGGGCATCGAGTTCGACTACTGCTGCGTGCATGCCGCGCTTGCGCTGCGCGAAGACGGTTACGAGACCATCATGGTCAACTGTAACCCGGAAACGGTATCCACCGACTACGACACGTCCGATCGCCTGTACTTCGAGCCGCTGACGCTGGAAGACGTGCTCGAGATCGTCGCGGTCGAGAAGCCTTACGGCGTCATCGTGCAGTACGGCGGTCAGACACCGCTGAAGCTCGCGCAGGATCTCGACGCCAACGGGGTGCCGATCATCGGCACCAATCCGGACATGATCGATTGCGCGGAAGACCGCGAGCGTTTCCAGAAAATGTTGATGGAGCTGAAGCTCCGGCAGCCGCCCAACCGCACCGCGCGCAACCCGGAGGCAGCGATCGCGCTGGCGCAGGAGATCGGCTACCCGCTGGTCGTGCGGCCGTCCTACGTGCTCGGCGGACGGGCGATGGAGATCGTGCACGAGCAGCGCGATCTGGAACGTTACATGCGCGAGGCGGTGAAAGTTTCGAACGATTCCCCGGTATTGCTCGACCGTTTCCTGAATGACGCGATCGAGGTCGATGTCGACGCTGTCTGCGACGGCGAGGATGTGCTGATTGGCGGCATCATGGAGCACATCGAACAGGCGGGCGTGCATTCTGGAGATTCGGCTTGCTCGCTGCCGCCATTCAGCCTCTCCAAGGCGCTGCAGGATGAACTGCGGCGGCAGACCGTGGCGATGGCCAAAGCATTGCAGGTGGTCGGCCTGATGAACGTCCAGTTCGCGATCCAGAATGACGTCGTTTTCGTGCTCGAAGTGAACCCGCGTGCGTCGCGTACCGTGCCGTACGTGTCCAAGGCGACCGGGTTGGCGCTGGCCAAGATTTCCGCGCGCTGCATGGTCGGCCAGACTCTCAAGCAGCAGGGCATTGTTGGCGAAGTGATTCCGCCATACTATTCGGTGAAGGAGGCGGTATTCCCCTTCATCAAATTCCCGGGCGTGGACACCATTCTCGGCCCGGAGATGAAGTCCACGGGAGAAGTCATGGGCGTGGGCAACACCTTCGCGGAGGCATTCGTGAAATCGCAGCTTGCCGCCGGTGTGAAGCTGCCTTCGAGCGGGAAAGTCTTTATCAGCGTACGCAATTCGGACAAGCCCAAAGTCGTCGAAATCGCGCGCACACTATCGCAACTCGGATTCAGCCTGCTGGCCACGCGCGGCACGGCGGCGGCGCTGGCCGAAGCGGATCTGCAGGTTATACCGGTCAACAAAGTGGCCGAGGGCCGGCCGCACATTGTGGACATGATCAAGAACGGCGAAGTCGTGCTGATCGTCAACACGGTGGAAGACCGCCGCAGCGCAATACAGGACTCCTACTCGATCCGGCGCTCGGCATTGCAGGCGCGCGTGACTTATTTCACGACGATCGCCGGCGCGCGAGCGGCCTGCACCGGCATGCAGCACGGGCCGGAGCTGACTGCCTGCTCGTTGCAGGAATTGCACGCGAGGCTGCGGTGAACCGGCAATTTTACCAATCTCAAGGGCTCTAAATGATGAACAAGGTTCCATTGACCGTGACAGGCGCCGCACTGCTGCGCAGTGAACTGCATCAGCTCAAGACGGTGGAGCGGCCCCAGGTGATCACCGCGATCCAGGAGGCACGTTCGCACGGAGACCTGTCCGAGAATGCCGAATATGATGCCGCCAAGGAAAGGCAAAGCTTCATCGAAGGACGCATAGTCGAAGTGGAAAGCAAGCTTGCCAACGCGCAGATCATCGATCCGGCTCACCTCGACGCCGACGGGCGTTGCGTGTTCGGTGCCACAGTGGAGCTGGAAGAAGTGGACAGTCACGAAATCGTGACCTACCAGATCGTCGGCGACGACGAAGCGAATATCAAGAACAACAAGATTTCCATCAGTTCGCCGATAGCGCGTGCGCTGATCGGCAAATATTCCGGCGATGTTGCCGAGGTCAAGGCGCCAGGCGGC
>JANOGH010000055.1:0-1699 GCA_031414075.1 Betaproteobacteria bacterium
GACCGGGATTGCCGCGCTGTTGACGATGTGCAGCAGCGCAACCGTAAGAATGAAGGCGCCGAAAAACCAGTTGGCTACATAAATGTGCGGCACCCGTCGCTTGAACAGAGTGCCGAAGAACACCACCGCGTAGGACACCCATACGATGGCAATCAGGATGTCGATCGGCCACTCGAGCTCTGCATACTCCTTGCTGGTGGTAATGCCCAGCGGAAGCGTGATCGCGGCCAGCACGATGACAGCCTGCCAGCCCCAGAAGGTGAAGGCCGCCAGCCCATCGGAGAACAGCCTGACATGGCAGGTGCGCTGAACCGCGTAATATGAGGTGGCGAAAAGCGCCGAGCCGCCGAAGGCGAAGATCACCGCGTTGGTGTGCAACGGCCGCAGTCGACCGTACGAAAGGAAAGAAATGCCGTGAGTCAGGTCCGGAAACAACAGTTGCGCGGCGATGAGCACGCCGACCAGCATGCCGACGATCCCCCACACCACGGTCATGATCGTGAATTGCCGGACGACTTTGTAGTTGTAAGTCGTTTGCTCCTGCATACTTGTCCCCTCAAATTAAGTCGAAACCCCAACAGCCGCAATGCAGGCAGGATCAATGCCGATTAAACCCTTTGTTACCCGCTGCCAGGTTCGACGCCATGCTAGCCGCAGCAATCCGGACCGAAATTGACATAGATCAAACGGCGACTGCGCAGAATCTATTTTCATGCGCCTGCGCAGCCTGGGCCCGCCGGGCCGCTGCGGCCGAAGCCTGAGGAGGCGACAGATGATTTGCGCATTTGGTTGGACTCGATGGAGCGTTCGACGCGCCAGGGTGGTGGCGGTAATCCTGATCGCGACCGCGTTGCCCGCCTGGTCCGAAGACCCGCGCCTCGCACCCGATGTGCTGGTCAGGCAGGTTTTGGCCGATGTGCTCGCGGCCATCAAAAACGTCCCTTCCAGCGACCGCGAAGGTCGCGAAAAAGCTTTGGTGCTCGTCAAGCAGAAGATCCTTCCACATGTCGACTTCGAGCGCATGACGCGGCTCGCCGTGGGCAGGGCCTGGCGCAGCGCGGACGCCCGCCAGCGCGAAGCGCTGGTCGCCCAATTCAGCAGCCTGATCACGCGCGTTTACTCGGCCGCGATCGACGCCTACGACGGCCACGAAACGCAGGTCGATCCCGTGCAACTGTCCCCCGGGGACGACGACGTCATCGTCCGCTCCCGCTTCAGGAAGTCAGGCACGCCGCCGGTCGAAGTGAACTACGCCATGTGGAAGTCCGCGCAAGGCTGGAAGGTGTATGACATCACCGTGGAGAACGTGAGCCTGGTGATCACCTACCGCTCGCAGTTCGGCGAGGAGGTCGCGCGCAGCGGCATCGACGGGCTCATCCGCACCCTGGCGGAAAAGAACCGCGCCTCGACGCGCTAGTGTAGTGCTTCATCCTGTTTGGAACTTATGCGTCTCTGTAGCCGAAAAACTCCTTCCCTCGCTTGCGGGGGAAGGCGGGGATGGGGGCATGACTGGGCTACGCCTAACGCGTCCGGGGCGCGCGTCTTAGCCCGGCCTCCCGCCCCGGATCGCTCCGCAAACGCCGTGTCAGCCGGGCCCTGCTCCGCTTCAAGTGTTCCCTTGTCCCCCGCACGCGAGGGAGGGAAAGTTCCGGTAATTCAGAAGCACTACACTAGGGAAGCTCTTCCATCGTTTTGGGAC
>JANOGH010000056.1:0-2083 GCA_031414075.1 Betaproteobacteria bacterium
TGGTACCGCGACCGCTACATCCTGATCATCAGTATGCTGGTGGTGGCCTGTTATTTCATCTACGGACAAGCGCCGGTCAAACTAGTGGTGTGGACAGGGATGGGTCAGGCGGCGCTGCTGCCGATCGTCTCGTTCGCAACCATATACCTGATGTACCGGCACGTGCCCCGGGAAATGCGCATGTCCGGCCGCATGATGACTCTGTTGTGGCTGGCGACCATCGTCATCACGATATTCATTGTGCCAACCCTGTACATGGAACTGAAGAAGATGCTCTTCGCTGCGCATTGAGCGCGGCGTCATCCACCCCACCGAAGGGGCGGATGACGCCGCCGTTTGGCCATGAACCTGCTTGCCGAAGCTGCCGTTTTTCTCGCCGCCGCAGTCATCGCGGTGCCCCTGTTCCGCCGGTTTCGGCTGGGCGCGGTGCTCGGCTATCTCGCGGCCGGCGTCGTCATCGGCCCGTTCGGATTCAAGTTCGTTACCGCCGTCGACAACATCCTGCACTTCGCGGAGCTCGGCGTCGTGCTGCTTCTTTTCGTCATCGGGCTCGAACTGCAGCCCTCGCGTCTGTGGGTGCTGCGTCGCTCGGTATTCGGACTTGGCTCTGCCCAGGTCTTCGTTTCCGGTGCGGTGATCGGTGCCGTCGCGCTGGCGTGCGGCCTCGGCTTCGAAGCCGCGCTGGTCATCGGCCTTGGCCTGGCGATGTCGTCCACCGCTTTCGTGTTGCAGATCCTCGCGGAGAAAGGCCAGCTCACCGCGCGTCACGGTCGCTCGGCTTTCGCCATTTTGCTGTTCCAGGATCTGGCGGTGATCCCGCTGCTGGCGTTGATCCCGTTGCTGGGCGCGGGCCACGCGCACGCCGCGGGCGGCAGCGCGTGGCTCGGCGCCTTGAAAGCGATCGCAGTGATCATTGCCGTCATTGCCGGCGGCCGCTATCTGCTGCGCCCGGTGCTGCAGGCCATTGCGGCCAGCGGCATCCAGGAGATTTTCACTGCGGCATCGCTGCTGGTGGTGATCGGCACTTCCCTGCTGATGAGTTCAGTCGGCCTGTCGATGTCGCTCGGCGCTTTTCTCGCCGGCGTGCTGCTCGCGGATTCCGAGTATCGCCATGAGCTCGAAGCCGACATCGAACCGTTCAAGGGCCTGTTGCTCGGCTTGTTCTTCATCTCGGTGGGCATGTCCGCCGATCTCGGCCTGCTATTCGCCCACCCGTTCGCCATCGCCGGGGCGACGGTCGCACTGATGGCGGTAAAGACAGCAGTCCTGCTCGGCCTCGGCCGATTCTCCGGGCATAGTTGGGAATCCTCGCGCGGACTTGCGGTCGCCCTGTGCCAGGGCGGCGAATTCGCCTTCGTGCTGTTCGGCCTTGCGGCCGACAATGACGTGATGGGCCGCACGCTGACCGACTCGCTGGTGATCGTTGTCACGGCTTCGATGGCACTGACGCCGCTGGCCTTCGCTTTCAACGACGTCCTGCTCGCCAAGTGGCTGCACAAACCGCAAGACGAGAATTTCGACATCATCGAAGAAAACGACAATCGGGTCATCATTGCCGGCTTCGGACGGGTCGGCCAGATCGTCGGCCGCCTGCTGCGCGCCAAGAGGATCGCGTTTACCGCGCTCGACAAAAGCGCGGAGCAGATCGAAACGGTGCGCCGTTTCGGCAGCCGCTCCTACTACGGTGACGCTTCCCGCCTCGACGTGCTGCGCGCCGCCGGCGCCGACAAGGCACAGATCCTGGTGCTGGCCATCGACGACGTGGAAGCCTCTTTGCGCACCGCTGAAAACGCACGCAGGCATTTCCCGAAGCTGAAGATCTATGCCCGCGCGCGCAATCGTTTCCATGCCTACCGATTGATGGACATCGGCGTGGATTTCCTCATGCGCGAAACCTTCATGTCGTCGCTCGATCTGGCGCAGAACGTGATGCAGGGGCTGGGCATGGCGCCGTGGGAAGCGCTGGATGCGGCCGAAACTTTCCGCCGGCACGACGAACGCCAGCTCGAGAGCCAGCACGCGGTGTACCACGACGAAACCCAACTCATCCAGACATCGAAGGACGCCCACAAGGAACTCGAAG
>JANOGH010000057.1:0-2249 GCA_031414075.1 Betaproteobacteria bacterium
CCGTCAAAACCATGCTTCGGAGTTTCGCCGAGCTCGCGGCCGGCCCTATTGAATTTCCTATCGAACGAACCGACCTACCCGCAAATTCGCTTCCTCGACCCCTCAAGGGGTTTTTCTACACCCTCGTTAGACCTCACCAAAATGAGACGCGCCGCAATCGAAAAGCACCGTACTCTTCGCATATGGCGAGCGCACTTGACGACGCACGAACAACCAGTGGTCTGCAAATGCGATCTCGAACCGGGCCGCTTCAGAAAGTCTCAGCGCGTCGGTGGCTGTGGCCGCGCACGTTGTTGGTTGTGCCACGGTGACAAATTGGCTGGCCGCCCTACGCAAGCCCACGTACGCGCAGTTGCCAATTATCGTGAGGGGTTGGTCGAAGTAGGTCTAACCGGCAATTCGAGACGGACGCCTGACGGCGCCGTTCAATTGCGACGTTAGCCGTCTCTTCCGGGCCGGTGGTAGTATGTAGCGCATGATCGATTGGTCTACCTGTCCGGCCGTTGAACGCGATCCCGAACGCGTAAGTGGTGCCTGGGTATTTCGCGGCACCCGCGTACCGGTGGCGGCGCTCTTCGAGAACCTCGAGGACGGCGCGCTCGTCTCGCAGTTCGTTGAGTGGTTTCCCGGCGTCACAATCGAGCAGGTTCGCGCCGTGCTGGAGCACGCGGCGCGGAGCGCCTTGGCTATTGCCTGAGTGCGCGTACTGTTCGACCAGGGTACTCCGGTCCCGCTGCGGCGGCTCCTGACGCAGCATGAGGTAGTCACCGCCCATGAGCGTGGCTGGTCCACTCTAAAGAATGGCGAGTTGCTGGACGCTGCCGAAAAAGAAGGATTCGCTGTCCTCGTGACAACCGACGCGAACCTCAAATACCAACAGAATCTCGTCTCGCGCGGGATTGCCATCATCGTACTGAGCACAACGAGCTGGCCCAGGATACAACCCGTCGCAGCCGCAGTAGTCGCAGCGGTGGATGGCGCACGGACGGGAAGCTACGTAGAAGTGGCGGTTCCTTGAAGACGGCCAACCCGGCGCTCAACACGGACCCCCGTGGGCAGCGCTTCGCGCCCGCCTCCGGGTCGCCGGTTAACTTATTTCGTTGGGCGCCACTTTGATCCGGATCGACATGGAATCGATGAAAGAAGGGAGCCATCTATATGAGGTCGAGCGCCGCGTTGAGCACGCCTCGCGGCCCGGCTTCCGCATCACGGAGCTGCAGATTTCCTCTACCCAGAAGGTGCCGTGGCACTACCACAGCCATATCCAGGACACGTTCTACGTCATCGAAGGACATCTCAGGCTCTTCCTGCGTGAGCCCAAGGAGGAGGTACGGCTCGGGCCTGGAGACACCTATTCGGTCCAGCCGCGCCGCCCGCACCTCGTCACCAATGCTGTGGATACCTCAACGATCTTCGTCGTGCTCCAGGGAATTGGCGACTACGACTTCGTCCCAGTCGCATAGCAGGCCACACAGAATTACTGATATGAATTCTCGTAGGCAACCAAGGCCAAGGTGCCGCCCAACCCGGCAGTCGAGCGGAGTGCCTAACGTCACCCGCTCACTTCTACGTTGGGCCTTGTATGGGAGATCAGAAGGTGCGTAGTACTCTAGTCGGTCGACAATTACGGGAGGAGATAATGCAGACAGAGTTGCTGAACCGCACGAACGACAGTGAGCTTGCCGCAGGCGCTTCAACAATCCCGATTACGAAAGCCAAGGCTCTCGCCGATCTTTTCGCTCGCGTCACTACAAGTCGCAACATTGACGACTTCGTGAACGGGTTTACCGAGGACTGTGTGTGCCGGTTTAACTGCAGTCCAGAGATGCGAGGGCGCAAGGAATTACGAGAATACATGAGCGCACGACTCGGGAAATATCCAGATTCTTATCGCTGCGAAAAGACGCTGCGAAGCATTAGCGGCAATGTCCTGGGCGTAGAATTTGTGAGTACTTGGCTCGACAAAGAGTCCGGAAAGCCGATGATCGGAAGAGGATCCGAGTTCTGGATCATGCGCGGCGATCAAATTGCACGTTGGGATGCCACCTTTGGAATGTAGATGGCATAGCGTGAGCTGGTAATTGGGATAAAGCGACCTGTGCTTTGTGCACTACTTGGCGCGGCTAATGGAGTTACTCTGGTGTGCAAATACAGTCATGGAACCAATGCGCCGGCAAGTTCGGTCCTATCATCAGCCCAACTGGGCGCTTGCAGCGGACCGTCTGACGGCGGCCGCTGAAGCGCTGCTC
>JANOGH010000058.1:0-3603 GCA_031414075.1 Betaproteobacteria bacterium
CGACAATCCCTCGATCACCCGGGACGTTTCCGGAGAAGGCGTGCAGCAGGCGCTGCTCAAGCTGATCGAAGGCACCATTGCCTCGGTGCCGCCCCAGGGCGGCCGCAAGCACCCGAACCAGGAATTCGTGCAGGTCGACACCACCAACATCCTGTTCATTTGCGGCGGAGCGTTCGATGGGCTCGAACGGATCATCCGTGCCCGCTCGGACAAGGGCGGCATCGGCTTTGGTGCGGTGGTCAAAAGCAAGGACAATCGCAAGGACATTGGCGAAGTGCTGCGCGGGGTCGAACCCGAGGATCTGATCAAGTATGGCCTGATCCCGGAGTTCGTCGGGCGGCTGCCCGTGGTTGCCACGCTCGATGAACTTGACGAGGCCGCGCTGATCCAAATCCTGACGGAACCCAAGAATGCGCTGCTGAAGCAATATCAGCGCATGTTCAGCATGGAAGGAGTGGAACTCGAGGTGCGAACGGAGGCGCTCAAGGCGGTTGCCGTGAAGGCACTCGCCAGGCGCACCGGGGCACGTGGCCTGCGCTCGATCCTGGAACATGTGCTGCTCAACATCATGTATGACCTGCCTTCGTTGAATAACGTGGAAAAGGTGGTCGTGGATGAGAGCATGATCAAGGGTGATGCCCAGCCGATACTGCTGTACTCGGATCAGCCCAAGGTTGCCGGTTCTGCCTGAGGAAATGGCAGATAAATCGTATCGATGTCCTTTAAGGTGACAAATGACCTATCCCGCTGATCCTGCCGAAAACGCCGTTACCTACCCGCTGCTGCCGTTACGGGACGTGGTGGTATTCCCGCACATGGTGATCCCTTTGTTCGTTGGGCGCCCGAAGTCGATCAAGGCGCTCGAGACGGCAATGGAATCGGGCAAGAGCATCCTCCTGGTGGCCCAGAAATCGGCTGCCAAGGACGAGCCTTCTCCGGAAGACCTCTACGACATCGGCAGTGTTGCCAATATCCTGCAGATGCTCAAGTTACCCGACGGCACGGTGAAGGTGCTGGTCGAGGGCGTGCAGCGTGCGCGCGTGGTTGCGGTTACGGATGAGAAGACGCATTACGTGGCGGAAGCAGTACTGATCCCGGCGGACGCGATCGAATCCACCGAAGTCGAAGCCATGCGCCGGGCCATGCTCACGCAGTTCGACCAGTACGTGAAGCTCAACAAGAAGATCCCTCCGGAAATCCTGACCTCCTTGTCGGGCATCGACGAGCCGGGCCGGCTTGCCGACACTGTCGCTGCGCATCTGCCGCTGAAGCTCGATCAGAAGCAGGCGGTGCTGGAGATGTTCGAGGTCAAAAAACGTCTCGAGCACCTGTTGTCGCTGATGGAGGCCGAACTCGACATCCTCCAGGTCGAGCGTCGCATCCGCGGGCGCGTCAAGCGCCAGATGGAGAAGAGCCAGCGCGAGTATTACCTGAACGAACAGGTCAAGGCGATCCAGAAGGAACTCGGCGACATGGAAGAGGGCGCCGACCTCGACGAGATGGAAAAGCGCGTCAAGGCCGCGCACATGCCCAAGGAAGCCAGGATCAAGGCCGAATCGGAACTGAAGAAGCTGAGTCTGATGTCGCCGATGTCCGCGGAAGCGACTGTCGTACGCAACTACATCGAGACGATGGTCGGGCTGCCCTGGAAGAAGAAGAGCAAGATCAGCAACGATCTCATGAAGGCCCAGGAGATTCTGGATGCCGACCACTACGGCCTGGAAAAGGTGAAGGAACGCATCGTCGAGTATCTCGCGGTCCAGTTGCGCGTCGACAAACTCAAGGCGCCGATACTGTGCCTGGTCGGGCCACCGGGCGTCGGCAAGACTTCGCTGGGCCAGTCGATCGCGCGGGCCACCAATCGCAAGTTCACGCGCATGTCGCTCGGCGGTGTGCGCGATGAAGCCGAGATTCGCGGCCATCGCCGCACCTATATTGGTTCCATGCCGGGCAAGGTGCTGCAAAACATGACCAAGGTCGGCGTGCGCAACCCGCTGTTCCTGCTCGACGAAGTCGACAAGATGGGGCAGGACTTTCGCGGTGATCCGGCCTCGGCATTGCTCGAGGTGCTCGATCCGGAGCAGAACGACAAGTTCGTTGATCACTACATCGAAGTCGAGTACGACTTGTCGGATGTGATGTTCGTGGCAACCGCAAACACCATGAACATCCCGGCGGCACTTCTGGACCGCATGGAAGTGATCCGCCTGTCCGGCTATACCGAGGACGAGAAGATCAACATCGCGATGCGCTATCTGCTGCCCAAGCAGGTGAAGAACAACGGACTCAGGGCAGGCGAGATCGCGGTTTCCGAAAGTGCGATACGCGACATCGTTCGCTATTACACGCGCGAAGCCGGCGTGCGCAGTCTGGAGCGCGAAATTTCCAAGATCTGCCGCAAAGTCGTGAAAGCGCTGCTGACCAAGAAGCGCGAGACGCGGGTCACCGTGTCGGCGCGCAATCTCGACCACTACCTTGGAGTCCGTCGTTATACCTACGGGCTGGCCGAGAAAAACAACCAGGTCGGACAGGTGACCGGACTGGCGTGGACCGAGGTGGGCGGCGAGTTGCTCACGATCGAAACGGTGGTTATGCCCGGCAAGGGCAATATCCTGCGTACCGGTTCGCTGGGTGATGTCATGAAGGAATCGGTGGAGGCGGCACGCTCCGTGGTTCGTTCGCGCGCCGCCCGTCTCGGCGTGAAGGATGACGCGTTCGAGAAAAGTGACATCCACGTGCACGTCCCGGAGGGCGCAACGCCGAAGGACGGTCCGTCCGCAGGTATCGCCATGACGACTTCGCTGGTGTCGGCGCTCACCGGGATTCCGGTTCGGGCCGATGTTGCGATGACCGGTGAAATCACTTTGCGCGGAGAAGTCCTGGCGATCGGTGGCCTCAAAGAGAAGCTGTTGGCGGCGCATCGCGGCGGCATCAAGACGGTGCTGATTCCGCAAGAGAACGTGAAGGATCTCACTGAGATTCCGGATAACGTCAAGAACCGGCTGGAAATCCATCCGGTGAAGTGGATTGATCAAGTGCTGGAATTCGCACTCGAGCGCAAACCGGAGCCGTTGCCGGAAAAAACCGAGCCGGTCGCAATACCAAAAGTGGATTCGAATGAAGCGGTAGGCGCTGTTAAGCACTGAGCACTCGAGAGAGCGCAGGCGGGAATGCGATCAGCATTCCCGTTTTTCTCAGCAACAAAAATGCGAAAGGGGATGGAGTGAACAAATTCGAACTCATTGAGGCCATTGCTAAGTCTGCCGATTTATCGAAGGCAGCAGCCGGCCGTGCGCTCGACGCTGCCGTGGCGGCGATCCAGGTCTCGCTTAAAAAAGGCGGCATGGTGACGCTCGTCGGCTTCGGGACTTTCTATGTCGGCAAACGCGCTGCACGCAGTGGCCGCAACCCGCGCACCGGTGCGGCCATCAAGATCAAGGCAGCGAAAGTGCCGAAGTTCCGCGCTGGCAAAGCCCTGAAGGATGCAGTAAACTAGCGCGCTTCGTCAGGCCGCATCGACTGACTCCACGTGAGTCCGGGGACAGAAATCCATGCAGCGCCGCGGTGTGGATTCGCGACTGCAAGGGGTGCTTAGCTCAGTTG
>JANOGH010000059.1:0-6265 GCA_031414075.1 Betaproteobacteria bacterium
GAAGAATATTTTTCTAATCGTGTTCTTTAAGATTATACTAGGCAGGCAGGCAGTCAGTCGGTGAATCAATAGTAATTCATAGCTCCGTGATCATAAGATATTATTCACTGTACGATGACCATGGGCACCAGCCCGAGCCCCTGCGGTTCGCGGTAGTAGCGATCTTGCATCATAGTCATGCTGCGTTCCCCATCAGTTCGTCGAAGGCGGTCGGTTTGTCTTCGACGTTGGCATTCGACAGCGTCCATTGCACTACGTTGTCCTCGAGTACGATGGACTCAACTTCGCGCAGCCGTTCCGGTTGCTGATAATACCAGCGCACCACCTCCTCCGGCTTCTCGTAGCTCTGCGCGTATTGCTGAATCACTGCCTTGATCTGATCCGGCTTTGCCTCGAGCTTGTGCAGCCTGACCATCTCGGCAAGGATCAGTCCGAGACTTACCCGCCGGACCGCCTCGGGCTCGAACGCCTCCTTCGGCATGGGGATCTGATCTGGCTTGAGCCCCTTTTGTTCGAGGTCGTGACGCATATTCTGCATCAGGCGCTCGATTTCCAGGTCCAGCAGCGCCCGCGGCACCTCGACCTTGGTCGCATCAAGCAGCGATTTCATGACCTGGTCCTTGACCCGTGTCTCGGCACGGCGCTTGACCTCGCGCTCGAGGTTCGCCTTCACGTCCGCCCGCATCTTCGACAGGTCGCCGTCGGACACGCCGAGCGATATGGCAAATGCCGCATCCGCCTCGGGTACATGCGGCTCCCGCACTTCCTTGACCTGAACGGCGAAGCGCGCATCCTTGCCAGCGACTTCCTTGCCGTGGTATTCGTCGGGAAAGTGCACGTCGAATTCACGACTTTCCGCGGCCTTCATGCCGATCAGGTTTCTCTCGAAGTCGGCGAGCAACTGCCCGCTGCCGAGCAGCGCATTCTGGTCGGCGCCGGTCCCGCCGTCGAACGCTTCGCCCGCGAGCGTTCCGCGGTAGTCCATGCGTACCTGGTCGCCGGATTGCGCACCACGATCCACGACGTGGTAATGCGTGCGCTGCTTGCGCAAGATGTCGATGGTCTTGTCCACTTCGGCATGGTTGATACTGACGACCGGTCGCTCGATCTTCACCTGAGCCAGTGCGCCGATGGCCACCTCGGGGTAAACCTCGAAGGTGGCGACGTACTCAATTTTGTCCGCCGGCGCATCGCCGGGCCTGACTTCGATACGCGGATAGCCCGCGACGCGCAGGTTCTTTTCCTTTACCGCTTCACCGAAGCTCTGTTGCACCGCGTCGCCGAGCACTTCCTGGCGCACCTGGCCGCCGAACTGCTGTTCGACGATCTTCATGGGCACCTTGCCGGGTCGGAAGCCGTGCAGCTTCACGGTGCGGGCGAGGCGTTTCAGACGGGATTCGACTTCGCTGTTGACCTTGTCGAGCGGCAATGTCACGGACAGGCGGCGCTCGAGGGAACTCAGGGTTTCCAGATTGGCTTGCATCAGTGCGTTTTTCCGGTTGGTGAGGGTAGACGCGGTCGCGCGTTATTTCCTGCGGCTCTGGTGCGAAAGGAGAGACTCGAACTCTCACGCCTTTCGGCGCCAGAACCTAAATCTGGTGCGTCTACCAATTCCGCCACTCTCGCGCTGCCGGCATTCTAATATAATGCCCCCCCGCCGTCACCCCAAAAAGCGCCGCGCCGGGGGCGCGCCTGCAGGCCCAACTCCCTGTCTCGCCTTAGGAAAAAACGATGGCGGTAACCCACTACGAGAACTTCCCGGTCGCCTCGGTGCTGCTGCCCGCCCACCTCAGGCGCCCGGTGGCATTGATCTACGCCTTCGCGCGCCAGGCGGACGACTTCGCCGACGAGGGCGATTGGCCCGCATCGATCCGGCTCGCCCATCTGGCGGACTTCGGCGCGCAACTCGATCGGATCGAAAGCGGAGCGGCGCCGGGTTCAGCGCTATTCGTCGATCTGGCTGCCACAATCAAGGCTTACGGCCTTCCGATCGGCTTATTCCGGGATCTGCTGTCCGCCTTCGCGCAGGATGTCGTGAAAACGCGCTACGCCGACTTCGATGAAGTCATGGACTACTGCCGGCGCTCGGCCAACCCGGTAGGCCGTCTTTTGCTGCATCTTTATGGCACAACGGAGCCGCGCCACCTGGCCTGGTCCGACAGTATCTGCTCCGGTCTCCAACTGATCAATTTCTGGCAGGACGTCGAGATCGACTACCGCAAGAACCGCATTTATCTGCCGGCGGATGAAATGGCAGAATACGCCGTAACCGAGCACCAGATTGCGAACCGCAATGCCGGCAGCAACTGGCGCGAGCTGATGCTGTTCCAGATCGATCGGTCGCGGCAGATGCTGCAGGCGGGTGCGCCGCTCGGGCGCACTTTGCCCGGTCGCATCGGACTCGAGTTGCGCATGATCGTGATGGGCGGAAACCGCATCCTTGAAAAGCTGCAAGCGAGTGGCGGTAACGTGTTTGGCAATCGACCCGTGCTCAAAACCATCGACTGGGTGATCATGCTCTACCGTTCCCTTTTCGCCTACCGATGACACCCGAACAGTACTGCCAGGACAAGGCCGCAAAGAGCGGTTCGAGCTTTTACTACAGCTTTCTCTTTCTGCCGCCCGAGCGTCGCCGCGCGATCACCGCGCTTTACGCGTTCTGCCGCGAAGTCGATGACGTCGTGGATGAGTGCGCCGATGCGGACGTGGCACGCACCAAGCTAACATGGTGGCGCAAGGAGATTGCCGGGACATTTGCCGGGTCGGCTCAACACCCGGTCGCGCAGGCGCTGATCCCGGTGGTGCGCACTTTCAATCTCCCGCAGAACCATTTCCAGGACATCATCGACGGCATGGAAATGGATCTGCGCTACAACCGCTATCCGGACTTCACCACGCTGGCGTCCTACTGCTATCGCGTCGCGGGTGTGGTCGGCCTGATGGCCGCGGAGATCTTCGGCTATCGCGACCCTGCCACGCTCAAGTTCGCCGAGAACCTCGGTACGGCTTTCCAGCTCACCAACATCATTCGCGACGTCGGCGAGGACGCGCGCCGCAGTCGGGTATACCTGCCGCTCGACGAATTGGGGCGATTCGGCATTTCCGCCACCGACATCGTTCACCTGCACGACAGCGCAGAGCTGCGGCACCTGATCGAATTCCAGATCGAAAGGGCCGAGCAGTATTACGAGCGGGCATTCGCCTTGCTGCCGGCCGAAGATCGCAAGTCGCAGCGCCCCGGACTGGTGATGGCGGCGATCTACCGGACGGTGCTCAAGGAAATCCGCAACGGCGGTTGCCAGGTTCTCGACCGGCGCACGTCGCTCACGCCGATCCGCAAAATGTGGATCGCCTGGCGGACGTGGCTCAGGGCATAAACCGGTGACAGGTGACGTGAAGACCGGTGACAAGTGACAGGTGACAAGTGACAACAACAGTTAACCCACCCTCGGACGCCACTTCGTCACCCGTAACTCGTTATGGGCAAAGCCCGGTATCCAGCGAAGTCGGGCACTCGTCACACGGCCACGCGCGGCCGCGCGTGGCCATAGTTGGTGGCGGTTATGCAGGCATGGCTGCAGCAGCGGAGCTTGCACGCAACGCAGTGCCGGTTACTGTATTCGAAGCCGGTCGTGTGCTCGGCGGCCGCGCGCGCCGGGTCGACACCGACGGCATGCGGCTCGACAACGGCCTGCACGTCCTGCTCGGCGCGTATCGGGAAACGTTGCGACTCATAGAGCTCGTCAAAGATCCAGGCGAACCCACCGGCCTGCTGCGATTGCCGCTGGAACTCACCATCCATCCGGCTTTTCGTCTGCGAGCGGCACGGCTCCCCGCACCGCTGCATCTGTTTTCGGCGCTGCTGCGCGCGCGTGGTCTCAACTTCGGTGATCGCGTCGCTGCCGCAAGGTTCATGGCCTGGGCGCAATACACCGGATTCCGGCTTGCGGATGACACGAGTGTTTCGGACCTTCTGACCTCGACCCGGCAGCCCGATGCCGTCTCGCGTTTCCTCTGGAATCCGCTTTGCGTATCGGCGCTGAACACGCCGCCGTCGCAGGCTTCGGCCCAAGTGTTTCTGAATGTCTTGCGAGACAGCCTGAACGGCAGCCGTGCAGACAGCGATCTGCTGTTGCCGACGCTGGACTTCTCGGCGCTTTTTCCCGAGCGAGCGGCGCGCTATGTGCAAGCGCATGGCGGCAGCGTGCGACTGGGCGTCACCGTGGACGCCGTGCAACAGAAAGACAACGGCTTCGAATTTGGCGGCGAGCGCTTCAGTCATGCCATCCTGGCCGTCTCCCCGCATCGCGCCGGCGCGTTGATCACCGCTTTTCCGCAACTTGCCCCGATCGTTCACATGATCGACCAGTTCGTCTATCAACCGATCTACTCAGTCTATCTCCAGTACGCTGCGGGATCGCGCCTGCCGTTCCGGATGGGCGGTCTCGAAGCCCGTTACTCCCAATGGCTGTTCGACCGCGGCCAGCTTTGCGGCCAGGACGGGTTGATCGGCGTGGTGATTTCCGCAGGCGGCGCGCACCAGGAACTCGGCCACGACGAGCTCGCCCGGGCAGTTCACGACGAACTGATTGAGAATTTCCCCGGGCTCGGCGAGCCGCGGTGGCACCAGGTGATCGCGGAAAAGCGGGCGACCTTCGCGTGCACGCCGGGGCTGCTGCGTCCCGACAATATCACCCCGGTCGCCGGGTTGTATCTGGCCGGCGATTACACTGCTTCGGCGTATCCGGCCACCATCGAATCCGCGGTTCGCAGCGGCGTGCGCGCCGCCAACCTGGTATTGCAGCATGCCTGACCTGACAAATTACCGTCCGCGCCCGGATTTGCTGAATGGCCGGGTGATCCTCGTGACGGGCGCCAGCCGCGGCATCGGCCGCGTCGCCGCGCTGACCTATGCCGCGCACGGGGCAACGGTCGTTCTGCACGGCCGCGACGTGGCGGCACTGGAAAAGGTTTACGACGAGATCGAAGCCAAGGGCTATCCGCAACCAGCGGCTATTCCGCTCGATCTGGACAAGGCGACGACCCGCGACTACGACGCACTGGCCTATGCGATCGAATCGCAGCTCGGCCGGCTCGACGGCATCCTGCACAACGCATCGCACGTCGAAAAACTGTCGCCGCTCGAACAGCAGAGCGCCGAAGAGTGGAACCGGATGCTGCGTATCAACCTGGTCGCGCCGTTCGCACTGACGCAGGCTTGCGTGCGGCTGCTGAAACCTTCTGCGGATGCCTCCGTCGTTTTCACTATCGAGAGCCACGGTCACGCGCCGGCGGCTTTCTGGGGAGGCTATGCGGTGTCCAAAGCCGGCGTGGAAGCGCTGATGAAAATCCAGGCGGCGGAATGGCAGGGCTTGCCCCACTTTCGTGCAAACGCCGTCATTCCCGGCCCGGTGGCGTCGCCTTCGCGCGCGAAGACGCATCCGGGAGAAGTCGCGGCATCGCAGCGACAGCCGGAACAACTGATGCCGACCTATCTCTACCTGATGGGCCCCGACAGTCGCGGGGTTTCCGGTACGGTGGTCAGCTGCTAGGCGGCCGCACTCAGTTCCTTGCGCATCCAGTCGGGCAGCGGAAGCGACTTGCCTTGCGCAACATCAATCCACACCATCACCGCCTGCGCCTCGGCGTAGAGCGTCGCGGGGGCGCCGGCGCGGAACATTTCATGGAACATCATGAAACTGCTGCGACCGGGATTGCCCACATAGGTAGTGACCTCGATGTCGGCCGGATAGATCGCCGGCTTCACGTACTTGCAGCTCATGGTGCCGAGGATCGGCCCCTCCGAGCCCGGGCGATAGTCGATCTTGAGGGAATCGAACCAGGAAATGCGCGCCTGCTCGAAGTAACGGAAGTAGGACACGTTGTTCATGTGACCGAGCGCGTCCATCTCTCCCCAGCGCATCGGCACCCGATCCACGCGGACCAGCCTGCCCTCTTCTTTTTTCATCATCTTGTCTGTTGGTCGGGCGATTTCTGAGCGGCCGCGAAAGCGTTTATCATTCGTCAACTAGGCACGCATTCTATACATTGCGACGTAATTAGTGCCGCATAAAATGCTCCTTCCCCCTTGATGGGGGAAGGTAATGGGATGGGGGTGAAATGCCAGCCACACGATACACGCCGCTCCCCCACCCAAGCCCACCCCCATCCAAGGGGAGGGAATGTTTGCGGCGCTATTTTTTTACCAGCGTATAGCAAAAACCGTTAAACGCGTAGTTATCAGCAAGGTGAATTGTTTTGCAGA
>JANOGH010000060.1:0-1738 GCA_031414075.1 Betaproteobacteria bacterium
CGATAGCAAAAGCGACCGGCGAACACGAAATCAACATGATCGGCTATTGTCTGGGCGGCACACTCACGGCGTCCCTGCTGGCATGGATGGCCGCGAAACACGAGCGCCGGGTGAAAAGCGTGACCTTCTTCACCACGCTGATCGATTTCTCGGAACCCGGCGAGCTGGGCGTGTTTGTCGACGAGGCGGCGGTCGACAGCCTGGAGAAGAAAATGGCGGAGCGAGGCTACCTGGAGGGCTCCGACATGGCGTCGACCTTCAACATGCTGCGCGCCAACGATCTGATCTGGTCCTTCGTGGTCAACAACTATCTGCTGGGCAAGGAACCGTTTCCATTCGACCTGCTGTACTGGAATTCGGATGCGACCCGCATGCCGGCAAAGATGCATACCTTCTATCTGCGCAACATGTACCTCAGGAACAAATTGCGCGAACCCGGCGGCATCACGCTGGCCGGTGAACCGATAGACCTGTCGAAGATCGATATCCCGGCCTATTTCATCTCCACGATCGAAGACCACATTGCGCCGTGGAAGACGACTTACCTCGGCGCGCAGTTGCTGAACAGCCCGGTGCGGTTTACGCTCGGCGGCTCGGGCCACATTGCCGGTATAGTTAATCCGCCGGCCGCGAACAAATACTGGTACTGGACCAACGACAAACTGCGTGACACCGCGGATGAGTGGCTCGCCTCCGCCGAGAAACACCCAGGCTCCTGGTGGAGCGATTGGAGCAACTGGATTGCCGGATTTGGCGGCGAAAAGATGCCGGCGCGCGTCGCCGGCGGAAAGCTTAAAATCATCGAGGACGCGCCGGGCAGCTACGCCAGTTTGCGTCTCGATGCGCCCCCGCCGCAGAAGGAGAAAGAAACCACGCCGCGTGTGCCCTCGCGCAAAAAGGGCGGATAACGACCGAAGGAGGAGTCGCATGAAACTCAGCAAAGAGCAAAGCGAACAGTTCGATCGCGACGGGTATGTGTTTTTCCCGAGTCTGTTCACGCCTGCAGAGGTCAAAGTTCTGCTGAATGAAGTTCCCGCGCTTTACGCCCAGCGCCGCGCAGAGAATGTGCGCGAGAAAGGCAGCGATGCAGTGCGCACCAATTTTGCCGCGCACCTGTACAACCGCCAGTTCGCGAAACTCGCCCGCCATCCGCGCATGGTCGAGCCAATCCGGCAACTGTTCGGTGAAGGCGTGTACATGCATCAGTTCAAGGTCAACGGCAAGCTGGCCTTCGACGGCGACGTCTGGCAGTGGCATCAGGACTACGGCACCTGGAAGAACGACGATCAGATGCCCGAGCCAAGGGCGATGAACGTCGCGATCTTCCTCGACGAGGTCAACGAGTTCAACGGGCCCCTGATGTTCATTCCCGGCAGCCACAAGCTGGGCGTACACGACGCGCAACACGACACGGCGACCACCAGCTACCCGTTGTGGACCATCAACCACGAGTCGATCCGCAAGTTGGTCGAGCGCGGTGGCATCGTCGCGCCGAAGGGTCCCGCCGGTTCGATGATCCTGTTTCACTCCTGCCTGGTGCATGCGTCCAACTGCAACCTGTCGCCGTGGGATCGGATCAACGTGTATCTGAGCCTGTGCGCGGTTTCCAATCACATCCGCCGTTTCAAGCGCCCGGAATACATCGCGCACCGCGACTTCACGCCGATCGAGTGCTTGCCCGACGATTGTTTGCTGAAGGACTATCCGGTCGAACTGCCGTGGAAGAGCGGCATGCCGG
>JANOGH010000061.1:0-1782 GCA_031414075.1 Betaproteobacteria bacterium
CTTCGCATCCGGTTCCCGTTTCGCCTCCTTCATGCCGCGCAACAACAGCACCTGGTTGCCGCAGTCAGCCGCCGAGTGAATCGCTTCGGCGAGCATCGCGCTCGAACCGGTCACGGCCGCCGCCGCGCCTTTCGCGATCAGGATGCCGGAGTTGGCGCCGAGTGCATAAAGCACCGCGCGCAGTGATGAGGCTTGCGACATTAGTTTCCTTTTTGAGTCAAACCGACGTTTGTGCGGGTAGCAGGCGAACGCCAACCGGACGCCTGAAGACCTGAAAAAAAGCATTCACCACGGAGAACACGACAATGTCTGCTGATCCCGTTTTCGATTAGTCGTGCTCAGATTGTCCGGTTCGCACGCTCGGCGATGGCCAGCACGCGGTACATCGAGCGAACGACCGGCAGTTCGATCAACTCCCCATCCACGACGACCAGGCCAGTGTTGTCCTGCTCGAACGCCGCGCAGACTTTGCGCGCCTTTTCGACAGTCTTAGCGTCCGGGGTGAACGCGGCGTGGATGATCGCGATCTGATTCGGGTGGATCGACGCCTTGCCGGTAAAACCGAGTCGGGCGCAGGCCGTGGCTTCCTGCCGCAGGCCTTCCGCATCCTCGAGATTCAGGAAAGGCACGTCGAGCAGGTCGATGCCGGCCGACGCAGCCGCATGCACCAGCCGCGAACGCGCGTACAGCAAAGGCTCCCAAGATTTCTCGCAACGCAGGTCGGCAGACATGTCGACGGCGCCGAGGATGACCGAGTCGATGCGCGGGGACGCCTTCGCAATCTCGATCGCCCGTTCCAGTCCCTGATTGGTTTCGATGATGACGCAAAAACGGATCTGGCGCGCAGGCCCCGAAGACAGCAGCGTTTCGATCAATTGCACTTCCTCCGCCGATCGGATCTTGGGAATCATGATCGCCGGCGGCGGCGTGTCCGATTCGATGATGGCCGAGAGATCCTTCAGTCCGTCCGGCGTGGACAGGCCGTTGATGCGCACCATCTGCTCGACGTGGGGATGGGTGTTCGTCCTGAACAACGGCAGCGTCAGCGCGCGCCCTTCGTCCTTGCGGTTGCGCGCAACGGCATCTTCCATATCGACGCAAACAATGTCCGCGCCGGAATCCAGCGCCTTGACGAAACGGTCCGGACGCAGACCGGGCACGAACAGCAGGCTTCTGCGGGGGCGAACGGCATGATTGGATTGCAGCATGGATCGAAGTCCGATTCTGACGAAAGACGGCATGCTAGCCTCATGCCGTCATTTCGCCAAGCCTCGCCAGTTGCTGGCAATTAAACGAAAACCGGATAAACCCAACGCAGAGACGCCGAGAACGCGGAGGACGCAGAGCAAAGCAATATAGGGGAAAGTTCAAAGGAACGTCCGGGAATCGCAGGAGACTTAGGCTCGCGGTGTCTGGGACCAGTAATCGGGCATCGCCGCCATACGAATCAGATCGACCCCCGACGTCAAACGCTTTCTTGACGTACTTCATACCCGGTTTCCTCTGCGACGTTTGTTGCTTTTCCTCTGCGCCCTCTGCGTCGATGCCGTTGAATTGAAATTATTCAGATGCGCGTCACGGCGTGGTCGTCGCGCGTGGCGACGACGACGTAGCGCAGCGACCCGCCGGGAACCGGGCTGTCGAACGGATAGCAGGTCACCAGGGTCAACCGGTCGTCTCCCACATCGAGCAGTACGCGCACATCTTTGTTGCGCACGACTTCGATGCCCGAGACCACGTAACGCGCCATGCGGCCGCGTGCGGAATGCACCAGCACCGTGT
>JANOGH010000062.1:0-3866 GCA_031414075.1 Betaproteobacteria bacterium
ACGCCGCCGGCGCCGCGCGCGCCGTAACCGAGTTCCGCCGGAATGGTGAGCTTGCGCTTGCCGCCGACCTTCATGCCTTGCACGCCTTCATCCCATCCGCGGATGACCTGACCCTGGCCCAGGCCGAATTTGAACGGGTCGTTGCGGTCCTTGCTCGAATCGAACTTGCTACCCGTCGTAAGCCAGCCGGTGTAGTGAACCGTCACATGTTGACCCGTGGCGGCGATGTCGCCCTCGCCCACGATGAGTTCTTCGATCACCAGACCGCTTGCAGTTTTTGTCGTCGACATGAGAACCCCGAAGAATGAATGATGGGGGATTGTAAGGGAAAGTGAAGGCGCGAGGCGCGAGGGGCGAGGGGCGAGGTGCGAGGTGCGAGGTGCGAGGTGCGAGGTGCGAGGGGCGAGGGGCGAGGTGCGAGGTGCGAGGGGCGAGGTGCGAGGTGCGAGGTGCGAGGTGCGAGGTGCGAGGTGCGAGGTGCGAGGGTTTGAAGCGTCGCGCTTTTTTGAATTGGTTCCCTCGTACCTCGTACCTCGCCCCTCGTCCCTCATTCCTAGCGCAGCGTTGCGAGGAATCCGAGCAACAGCGCCGTGACCCTCTCGGACCGCTCCTGCTGGATCCAGTGTCCGGCGCCGTCGATGATTTCGCAGACGCGCAGGTCATCGACCCAGCGCTTCATGTTTTCCACCAGGTCGACGTTCGGCACGAATCTCAGCACACCGTCACGGCTACCGGCGATGAAGCACGCCGGCCGCGTGATGCGCGCCCCGCCGAGACCGGTAAGCCGTTCCCAGTCGCGTTCCTGGTTGCGATAGCGATTGAGCGGGCCGCGGAAGCCACTGCGTTCGAATTGCGATACGTAGTAATCGAGGTCCTGTTCGGTCAGCCACTTCGGCAATACCGCTGGGTCGGGCAGATCGTCGAGCATCCGCGCGTCCGGTGATTTGTCGGAGCGGAACAGGCCTTTGGGCGCGTCGCCGGAACCGGAGAAGTAGATCTTGCGCAATGCGGTGCGGATGTCGGCTTCGAACTCAGCCTCCGCGGGCCCGGGCGCCTGGAAATAGATCTGGTAGAAGAAGCGGCCCGCATAAATCTGTCGCCAGAGCGCGATCGACGATATCTTGCCTCGCGGCGAATAGGGCACGCTGAGCGCCGCCACCGCCTTCACCCGGTCGGAGTGCAGGGCCGTCGTGCTCCACACGACCGGTGCGCCCCAGTCGTGGCCGAACAGGATCGCCTGTTTTTCGCCGAAATGATCGATCACTCCGAGCACGTCGCCGACCATGCTCTCCATGTCATAGGCTTCGACTGCCTCGGGTACATCGCTGCCGCCGTAGCCGCGCACGTCCGGAACGACGACGCGATAGCCCGCATCGCGTACGGGACCGATCTGATGCCGCCACGAGTACCACGACTCCGGCCAGCCGTGGATCATGAGAACCAGCGGCCCGCTGCCCTCGACGACGCAGCGCAGGTTGACGCCGTTGGAGCGGATGGTCTGGAAGGCGGGCAGGTTGGGCATGGGACGGAAATGTTATAAGCTTGGCCGACATGATCGCATTTTTCTCTTTTACAAAGAGAAAAAGGTGAAAGGCAAAAAGGGAAATGGGGAATTGGGAAATGGAAAATGGGAAAAGTGAAGCGGAGAAGAAATGCGCATCTACATGATCGGGGCAGGCGCAATGGGGGGCGTTTATGGCGGTCTTCTCACGCGCGCGGGATACGACGTCACGCTGATCGATCCGCGGCAGGATCACATCCGCAAGATCCAGAGCGAGGGCATTACGATCGAAGGGATGCGTGGCACGCACGTGATCCGGCTGCCGGCGCAATGCGACAGCGCCGGCCTGGCGCCCGCCGATCTCGCCATCATATTCACCGACGCCAACTCGACCCGCGATGCTGCAAGGGCCGCCAGACAGTTGCTGAAGCCGGACGGTTTTGCTTTCGCGAAGCGATGGGCGATACAAAAGGCCTTCTTCGCCCTGGCGGAGAAGGCCTTTTTCGACTCGACGCGGCGCGACAATGTGCGACGTGTTCTCGTTTTGCATTTCATGATTCTGCATCTTCCACGACTCTGTCATTTCCTCTGCTGCATCAGGAATTTGACAAAATCATGGAAGATACAGAATCATGAAATGCAATGAAGAACGCATCCTCGCACTTTTGTCGGGCGCGCCAGAATCTGAAATCTGAAATGGGTGTGACCGGCTCACCGCTCATGCGGCTTCGGATTTTTCATCTCGTGATAGCACGTTTTTATACGGATACAGTCGCTGCGTCTCTTTTTGGATGCGAAATTCAAGGAACTCCTGCCATGTTTCATTCGCCTGAATCGTGCGGAGTTGCAGCATCGCCTGGGCCCCGGGAACGCTCCATCGCATCCCTGTTCGCTCCATGCGGTCTTTGATGATATGGCGGCACGCCCCTTCAATCACGCCCGTTGCGACTGGATAGCCAGCGGCAAGGTACTCGTGGTATTTCATGCGATGCAGATTCGAGTGCAAGAAATTGCAGATCGTCGTCAGTCGCTTGCTGTCGGCGCCGCGGAGCCTTCGCTTCGTCCCTTTCTGCCGCAACAGGGTGACGAGGCCTGCTGCATCCCCGTGGAGCACGCGGAGCAGTTGCTTGCGGACGAAGTCGCTCGCGTCCGTGGTTCCTTCGGCGTGAAACAGATGCGAGGCCTCCCACAGACGCTCAAGCACGTGCATCAGATCCAGCACCTCCACGGTGTTCGAATCCTCCGGAAGACATGCGCGGCCGCCGATCGCCAGCGACCGTTGGCCGTCCGTGTGGTACACGATCGGCTGCCCCGGCTTTCGCCGTTGCGAGACATCACGCGTCATTTTGGCCAGGACTTCGGTCTGACCGCAGATGGCGACGCCGTCGACTTCGCGCGACAGGCTTCCGTAGTACCGGCGTCCTTTCGGCTCCGGCGGGCGCTTCGACTCCGGCAGGCGTTTTGCGGGCCGCGCATCGCGAAAGATGAACGCAGTCATCTCTTCAGGCGTGCGAATGTGGCAATCGACGGTGTAGGTGCAACCCAGCGCCGCCATGCGTTTTTTAGGCTTTTTCCCCTTAGTTCGATGAGGTTCGGGCGGAGCCGGCTCTGTGCGAATCATCGGAACGCCTTTGTGATCGAGCGTCTTCACGAGGATCTTGCCTTCCTTTTCGGGAGGCGGAGGCGCACACGAATCTTGAAACGGCGCGACCGATTCAGCCACACTGCGACAAATCTCCTCGGTGCTGCTGACTGTCATCTTGATGCCCAGAAGCCTGAACAGAATCTTTGTGGCGGGCTTGAATGCCACCTCCGCCGCAAGCGACTGACACCAGTCCTGCAAGGTGTACGAGAACGGTCCTTCGGGAAGTCCAAGCCGCTGGTCCCAAGGGACGACTTCGGCGCGTTGCTTTTCGCGACTGGCATACACAATGCGCTCACGCGAGTGCATGCCGAATACTGTGACGATCCTTCGCTTCTGAGGCTTGCATCGGCGCAAGGTGCGTCCGTCGGGCAGTTGGATAGTCGGCCCAAGATCATCACTGGGCTGCTCGCTCAGGAACCGCTCGAACGCCGCATGTCCAATCTGGAGCATGCCGCGGAATATTCGTTGCTCGACGAAGTGCGCCTGTTCCCCTTCTTTCGCAGCTTGGATCACCATCGTTTTCATCTCAGCAATCATCCGATCGATCCGTTCGGACTGGAAATCCTGGCTCGATTGCGTCAACATGATCGTGCCTCCGTGCGTGGAGTGAAGTTTTGTTTCCACTCTGATCTTCGCGCACTGGAGGCTTTTTTCGTAGATGTTGCTCTCAAGAGTGTTCGGCCCACTGCTAGCAGTGCGGGGAGCCGGTCACACCCATTT
>JANOGH010000063.1:0-28386 GCA_031414075.1 Betaproteobacteria bacterium
CACCGCCCTTGGCGCCATTCGCCGCCACGGCATCCTTGAGTTCCTTGTGCGCCAGATACTGCAGGCGCTGGTCGATGGACATGGTGAGCGCCTTGCCATCGTGCGGACTGCGCAGGTTCTCGACATCCTCGACGATGCGGCCCTTGCGGTCCTTGATGACGCGACGGCTGCCTGCCTGACCCGCGAGCCAGTCCTGCTGCGCCAGTTCAATGCCCTCCTGGCCGTTGTCGTCCACGCCGGTGACTCCCACCACGTGCGCGGTCACTTCGGCGGCCGGGTAGTAGCGCCGATACTCGCGCTGGAGAAAAACGCCGGGAAGGTTCAATTGCACGACTTTCGCTGCCTGTTCGGGGGGCAACTGCCTCTTCAAATAGACGAACTCGCGCTCCGACTCGGCAAGCTTTTTTTTCAGTTCTCCCGCATCCATGCCGAGCAGTCGGGTCAGCTTCGCGCGTTGCTCAACACTCAGGTCGGCCTCCGCCGGTGCCGCCCATACCGATTCCACCGGTGTGCTCAATGCAAGTGGTTCGCCGTTTCGGTCCGTGACCATCCCACGGTGGGCCGAAATTTCGACTACGCGCGCGTAGCGCGTCTCGCCCTTCTGCTGGAGGAAGTCGTTGTGCAGGCCCTGCAGATAAAAAGCCCGCGCCGCCAGTACCATGAACCCAAAGAACATCAGCAGCAAAAGCAGTCGCGCCCGCCACACGGGCAGGCGAACCGACAGAGCTGGATTAAGGGAAGGATTCATGGCTTGGCCGGCGCGGGAGGGGGAGGAACCAGATGCACGCGTGTGGCTGGCGGAACACGCATTTGCAAATTATTGGCTGCGATTTTCTCAACCCGGGAATGCATCGCCCATGTGCTTTGTTCAAGCTGCAGCTGTCCGTATTCGACTTCAAGCTGCCTGGCCTGATCCTGTTGCTTCTGCAATTCAACGAAAAACTTCCTTGCCTTGTGCTGCGAGGTGACCAGGGCCAATGCGCACAGCATCAGAATTCCGGCCAGCACCGCATTGAGCCTGATCACGCCGCGACTCTTTCGGCCACTCGCATCACCGCGCTGCGCGCGCGCGGGTTGGCCGCCACTTCATCGGCAGTCGGATAGACCGGCTTGCCGGTCAATTTCATGCGTGGCTTCGGCAACTCTGCCGCCCGTACCGGCAAGCGGGCCGGCAGTGCACCGGACTGCGCCTGCGTGCGCATGAAATGCTTGACGATGCGGTCTTCGAGAGAATGAAAGCTGATCACGACCAATCGTCCTCCCTCATTGAGCATTTGCAGGCATTGCGGCAGCGCTATCTCCAACTCTTCAAGCTCCTGATTGATGTGAATCCGTATAGCTTGAAAAGTGCGCGTCGCCGGGTCTTGATGTGGCTCGCGCGTGGGAACGGCTTTTGCCACGATCTGGGCAAGTTGCCCTGTGCGGTCGACAGGCCCGCTCGATCGAGCCGCAACAATCGCTCTTGCAATCTGTTTAGCAAACCGTTCTTCGCCATGGCGCCTGATGACCTCCCCGATCTCCTGTTCCGAAGCACGCGCAAGCCACTCGGCCGCCGTTATCCCGTGGCTGGGGTCCATCCGCATGTCGAGCGGTCCGTCGAAGCGGAAACTGAAGCCTCTGGCTGCCGAATCGAGTTGTGGAGAAGAAACGCCAAGATCGAGCAACACGCCATCGACTCCCGCCACGCCTGCCTCTACCGCCGCTCGCCCAATACGGCCGAATTCCATCTGGAGTGCGACAAGCCGCGGATCGGATATCGTCGCTGCGGACGCGAGCGCTTCGGGGTCGCGATCAATTGCGATCAACTTTCCCGCACCGCCCAGCCGCGCCAGAATCGCGCGGCTGTGTCCGCCACGGCCATAGGTCGCATCCACATACGTTCCATCGGCTCTGATGCGCAGTGCTTCGACGGCTTCGTTGAGCAGCACCGTCTTGTGCAGGCCCGCGTCGTCTCGCCCGGGCGAGCCCGAGATCACAAGGCAAAGTTCTCCATTCCTGGTGGCAGCTTTTCGGGGTTTGTCGACAACTGATCGAGCTGTTTCTCCCAGGCTTCCTGGCTCCATATTTCGAAATGGCTTCCCTGACCAACCATCATGACTTCCTTGTCGAATGAGGCGAATTTGCGCAATTCGGGAGAGATCAGCAGCCGCCCCGAGGCATCGAGTTCCACCTCTTCCGCAAAGCCGACGAGCAGCCGCTTCCACAAACTGGTCTGCGCATCGAAACTGGAGAAGCTCATGATCCTGGCGCGAATCGGCTCCCAGGCCGGGGCCGGATACAACAAAATGCAGCGATGAGGGTGAGCTGTAAGCACTTGCTTACCTGCCACCCCTGACTGGAGACTGTCTCGATGCCGCGTGGGGACCGCAAGTCGGCCCTTCGCATCGAGATTAAGCGCTGTTGCTCCCTGAAACATCTCTTATTCGCCGGAAGGTTTGGAATTTCCAAGTTTTCCCACTTAAACCTACTTTTCCCCACTCTAGTAGAAAAAAAATGGAAGGTCAAGCTGCACCGGCAGTTTTTTCTGTTACGACAAAGACTTACACGAGACTCCTGAGAAATACAAAATGTATGATTTATAATCGTTATCTTTTAGTGGGATAAAAGATTTTATTAATTTTAATTCTAGAATTAGGCCGTACGAGAACTCGTGCCGCGGGTTTCCCGGTGGGAAGAGAGAAGCTGGCCTGTAAGCCGGGTTCTGTCGAATACCTTGCGGTATTCCGGCAGTCATTCATCTGGGCCGGCAGTTACCTGCCGGCTCGAGCAACCTACCCGGGGACAGCGCGAGCCGCGCTATCGCCCCCCTATTTGGTCTTGCTCCGGATGGGGTTTGCCATGCCGCTTCTGTTACCAGAAGCGCGGTGGGCTCTTACCCGGCGGTCTTGCGACCGTCCGCGCCCCTTGCGGGACGCGCACCGTTTCACCATCGCCTGATCCGACGCCTCTTCTCGCTACGAGAGCGCGACTTTGCGGCCTCGCGGCCGCGAAGTCAGGCGGCGGCCATCGGCAGACTATTCTCTGTGGCACTTTCCATCGCCTCGCGGCGTCCGGTCGTTAACCGGCATCCTGCTCTGCGGAGCCCGGACTTTCCTCTGCACAAGCGAGTTGCACAGCGACTGCCCGGCCAGCTTCTGCGCGTATTCTACGCGTCGCAACGTCTGCTTCCGTGAATTCGATTTGCAGATAGCCCCAAGTGAATCACAATGAACAAAAAAAAGAGGGGCTCGTCGCCCCTCTACACATTACCCAGATCCCGGAATTTTATTTTCTGCCGTTAACAGCGGCCTTCAGCTTGGCGCCGGCAGCAAACTTCGCGGTCTTCGCCGCGGGAATCTTGATGGCCGCGCCGGTTTGCGGATTGCGCCCTGAACGCGCTGTCCGTTTGCCCTGCGAAAACGTCCCGAAACCGACCAACGTCACGTTCTCCCCCTTTTTTAGCGACCCGGTCACCGCATCGATGAATGCATCAATCATGATGTCGGCCATGACTTTACTGCCGCCCGCTTTTTTCGCGATGGCATCGACGAGTTCTGCTTTATTCATTTATCCCCCTGTCATCTAATCGAACGGTAACCGACTATAGAAATCCGGCCACCCCTCCGGTCTGCGCAATGAATCGCACGGAAAAGTCGGACACGGCATTGCGCCGCGCACTACCACAACCATACGATATCTCACGCGCTTCCCCGATGCTCCCACACCTCCCCGCGTCATTATCCATGACTCGAGTGGCGCACCATAGCCTCAAATGCGCCTCAGGGCGCAGCTGAATTACACAGTCAGTTTCTCCCTGCGAACCTCGAGTTCAACCCGATTTTCAGTTATACAAATATCTTCACGAAAACACTCGGGTTTCCGGCTTCAGTGCAACGCATCAAAATACCGTCGGAGGAAGTTGGATAATTCTGACACCCGTCGCTTTTCATCGGGATGCTTGATCCCGCGTGGGGAAGATCGACTTTGCACTTTTCTGCTCGCCTTCTATTCGATTTTCCAGGCAACTGTGGATCCGCCTCGCAGCGGTACCAGGGTGTCGGCCCCGAAGGAGATTTCTTCGGGCACCGACCAGACGCTTCTGACAAGGGTAATTTGCCCACGATTTCGGGCAAGGCCATAGAAATCGGCCCCGTGATAGCTTGCAAATCCCTCGAGCTTGTCCAGACTCCCGGCGGCATCGAACGCTTCGGCGTAAAGCTCGATGCCCGCATGCGCGGTGTAGATGCCCGCACAACCACAGGCGGTTTCCTTGGTGTGGCGTGCGTGGGGCGCACTGTCGGTCCCCAAGAAGAATTTTGGATTGCCCGAGGTAGCGGCCTTGATCAATTCCAGCCTGTGTTCTTCGCGCTTAAGAATCGGCAGGCAGTAATAATGGGGGCGAATTCCTCCCCGGAAGAGATCGTTTCGGTTCAGCAGAAGATGATGCGCCGTAATCGTCGCCGCCACATTATCCGGTGCGCTGAGCACGAACTTAACCGCATTGGCTGTCGTGATGTGCTCCATTACGATCCTGAGTCTCGGTAAACGCTGCATCAAAGGAATAATGATGCGTTCGATAAACAATTCCTCGCGATCAAAAATATCGACCTGTGCATCGGTGACTTCGCCATGAATCAGCAGGGGCATTCCCGTATCGGCCATGGCCTCCAGCGCGTCGGTGCAATTCCGGATGTCGGTTACAGCGGAAGCGGAATTGGTGGTCGCCCCTGCAGGGTAGTACTTCACCGCATGGACGATGCCGCTCGCCCTGGCCTTGTGAACTTCTGCGGGCCTTGTGTTATCGGTGAGGTAAAGCGTCATCAACGGCTCGAAATCACTGCCGGGCGGCAAAGCCGAAACGATGCGCTCCCGATACCCCGCCGCCGCAGCGACCATCGTCACCGGCGGCCTCAGGTTGGGCATGACGATTGCACGCGCAAAGCGCAGCGCGGTGTCCGCGAGCACCGATTTCAGCGCCTCTCCGTCACGCAGATGAAGGTGCCAATCGTCCGGCCTGGTCAGGGTTATGCGATCCATGTTGGTACGCGTACTGGAAAAATTTGGTTGTTGCGGATCATTTCCTGTTGTCGCTGCTTTCCTTTTTCAGCTTCAGTGCCTGTTCGTAAAGTGAATTTTTCTTTGCACCGGTAATTGCGGCCGACAGCCCGACGGCCTGCTTCAGCGGCAACTCCTGTAGCAGGATCTCAAGCACACGCTGTGAGTCGGATTCGCCCTGCGCACTGGCGGCTTCGTGACAACCTTCCACCAGAAGCACGAACTCCCCGCGCCGGTGGTTCTCGCTCTGCTTCAGCCAGTCGACCGCCTCTTCGAGGTGACATACATGCACTTGCTCGAACAGCTTGGTCAGCTCGCGCGCAATACCAATGCGGCGATCGCCCCCCAACACGGCGGCGATGCTCTCTATGGACTCAACTATGCGATGCGGAGCCTCGTAGAACACCTGGAGCACGCACTGCGCCTTCAGCGCGGCCAGCATTTTCTCGCGCTCAACTTTGCGGGCGGGAAGAAAGCCGTGAAAACAGAACGACGCGGACTGCAATCCCGCGGCTGCTATCGCGGTGGTGATCGCACTCGGACCAGGCACCGAAACCACGCGAAATCCGGCTGCCCTCACCTGAGCGACAGCGATCGCGCCGGGATCACTGATGGCCGGCGTTCCCGCGTCCGCTATCAGTGCGACCGACTTTCCTTGCGACAACAATGCCACCAGCCGTTGTGCAGCCTCGCGTTCGTTGTGCTCATGCGTTGGAATCAGGTTCGCCTGTATTCCAAAATGAGCCAGCAACTTTCTCGAGACGCGGGTATCCTCTGCGGCAATCGCATCGACCGACTTCAGCGTATCGAGGGCACGCAAAGTGATATCGCGAAGATTTCCGATCGGGGTAGCCACCACATATAATGTCGGCTCGGCCACTTCCGTGCTTTCGCTATGCAACTTCGCCCGGCCTTTCCCTTGTTGGTGTGGTCATTACTATACTGGGCGCTCCTCGCCTTATCCACCAGCTTCGCGGCCACCGAGGACGCCGGCGACAAAATTGCGGTCACCGAGCCGCATATCGCGGTGATATTGCCATTGCAGTCCAATTCCTTCGGCAAACATGCCGATTCCGTGCGGCTGGGCGTCCTGACCGCGGCGGGAATTGGCCAGCCAGGCAGCCTGAAGGTCAAAATCTATGCGACCAGCGAAGATCCGCAGCAGATTCTGACCGCCTATCAGCGCGCCACGTCGCTGGGAGCGCGCGCGGTTATAGGGCCCTTGACTCGAAATGGCGTGACCTCGCTCGCACAAAGCGGCATCGTGAGCGTGCCAACGCTCGCGCTGAATATACCCGAGGGAGAAATGTCATTACCGCGCGACCTCTATATATATGGACTGCAAATCGAAGCCGAAACCCGCCAGATCGCGCAGTTCGCGTCGCGCCATGGGGGCACCAAAGCCTTTGTGATTGTGGGCGAAACCTCTCTGGGCGGACGCATAGCGCAAGCATTCTCCGAGGAATGGAAAAAACTGGGCGCAGAAGTGACCGGACAGTTCAGCTACACGACCGACTCAGTAAAACTGGCCAAGCTACGTGAGCATGTCGCGAATTCGAGAGCAGACATCGTATTCATGTCGCTCGACGCCGCGCGCGCCCGGTTCATCCGCTCCTATCTCGGCGCATCCACGCCAATCTATGCAACTTCGATGGTATTCACGTCGAATGCAGACGCGCTGGCAAATTATGATCTGGATGGCGTGCGCTTCCTCGACATGCCGTGGCTGCTGCAGCCGGATCACCCCGCGGTCATAAGCTACATGCGCCCGGACGCGCAACGCCCGGGGTTTGACCAGGAACGTTTTTATGCGCTGGGAATCGATGCCTATCGCCTCGTCCAGGAATTGCTGCGTCCTTACGAAACCATGGAGCCGCTGGACGGCGTAACCGGCACGATCACCCTGAACAATGTCCACCAGTTCGTCCGTGCGCTGGTGCCCGCGCAGTTTTCCCAGGGCAGCGCCAAGGCGCTGGAAGGGCCACAGGCCCGATGAGCGAACGCGGCGCACTGGCTGAGAAGGCAGCCGCGGATTTTCTCACCGGACGCGGGCTCCGGTTGCTGGAGAGCAACTACCGTTGCCGCTTCGGCGAGATCGATCTGATCATGGATGACGGGCGCACGCTGGTTTTCGTCGAAGTGCGCTATCGACGCAACAAATCCTTTGGTGGCGCGCCCGAAAGCATAACGCGCGCCAAGCGCGAAAAACTACTGCGCGCGGCCCGCCACTACATGGCTGCCAGAAAAGAGTTTCCGGCGTGCCGCTTCGATGCGGTGTTGCTTAACGGCGACACAGAAGAGTTCGAATGGATCGAAAACGCATTCGGCGAATAAATAACTGCCGGGCCAATCCGGAGAAGCCTTTGTGCAATAATTCGCCCGTTGCGTAACCAACCGCTGTCGATGGACCTCATCAGCCGAATCAATCAGCATTTCACCGACAGCGCCCAACTAAAGCTGCAGGCGATGGAGTTGCTTGCGGCGCCGCTTGCCAGCGCTTCCGAGCGCATGGTCCAGTGCCTGATGAAGGAAGGAAAAATTCTGTCTTGCGGCAACGGTGGATCTGCCGCAGACGCGCAGCACTTTGCGGCGGAATTGCTCAATCGTTTTGAAATGGAGCGCCCGCCCCTGGCAGCCATGGCTCTGAGCACCGACACTTCCACCCTCACGTCGATAGCCAATGACTATAACTTCAACGACGTATTTTCTAAGCAAGTGCGGGCGCTAGGCCAACCCGACGATCTCCTGCTGGCGATATCGACCAGCGGCAATTCGCCGAATGTGATGGAAGCCATACACGCCGCGCATGACCGCCAGATGGACGTCATTGCGTTGACCGGAAGGAAAGGCGGCAAGATCGCCGCCTTGCTCGGACCGAACGACGTGGAGATCTGCGTGCCAGCAGATCGGACCGCGCGCATCCAGGAAGTTCATCTGCTATGCCTGCATTGCATGTGCGATGCGATCGATTGTCTGTTGTTAGGAGTGGAATAAATGAAATCAACTATTCGTCTCGTCTTGGTGCTCGTTGCCCTGGTTCCTTTCCTTCAATCGTGCGCTGCGTTGGTGATCGGCGTCGGCGTGGGCGCCGGTATCATGGTAGCCAAGGACCGGCGCACGAGCAGCACGATGCTGGAAGACCAAAACATCGAAAGCAAGGCCAAGGATCGGATCACGGAGAAGTATGGAAAGCAGGTCTACATCAACGTCACCAGCTTCAACCGATTGGTACTGCTGACCGGGCAGGCTCCGACCGATGAGATCAAGCAGGATGTGTCGGTCCTCGTTCTTGAGGTGCCAAACGTGCGCAATGTCCAGAACGAAATTGCCGTCGGCGGCATCAGCTCGGCCACTTCCGGTGCCAGCGATGCGCTGCTGACGAGCCAAGTCAAGGGCCGGCTTACGCGAAACAAGGAGGTAAGCGCCGCTAATATCAAGGTCGTCTCGGAAAGCGGAACGGTATTCCTCATGGGCCTGGTGACACGCGCGGAAGCCGAAACCGCGTCGCAAACAGCGGCAACGACGAGCGGAGCACAACGCGTCGTCAAGGTATTCGAGTATCTCGACTGAGAGACCATGCACAGCCGCGAAAAAGCCCTGCCCGGGGCCTTTCCCATTTCTGGTGCACTATTGATCTTTCCCTGATTCACATCCGTGAATTGGGTCTGTCGTCGCCCTCTCCCTCCGGGACAAAGGAACACTTGAAGCGGAGCCGAGGGTTGGGGTGAGGGATTGAGCGTTCTGACTGTCATCTATTGAGAAACGCTCAATAGGATTCACAATCGATCACTGCTTCCGGACCGCCCCGTAGATTTCCAGCGTCCTTGCGCGCGCGGCCGAGTGGTCCACCATCGGTGCCGGATAATCTTTGCCGATTTCAACGCCCGCGGCGCGCTGCTCATCGGTCGTCATCTTCCACGGCTCGTGGATGAATTTCGTTTCGACTTTTGCCAGCTCAGGCAGATACAGGCGAATGAACCGGCCTTCCGCATCGAATTTCTGCGATTGAGTTATCGGGTTGAAGATGCGAAACCAGGGCTGTGCGTCGCAGCCAGTGGAGGCTGACCACTGCCATCCCCCGTTGTTGGCGGCGAGATCGAAATCGATGAGCTTCCGGGCAAAGTAGGCTGCACCCCAACGCCAATCCACGTGCAGATCCTTGATAAGAAAAGAAGCCGCAACCATGCGCAGCCGATTGTGCATGTAGCCCGTCTCATTGAGTTGCCGCAGCGCCGCATCGACCAGGGGAAACCCCGTGCGGCCCTCGCACCAAGCGGCAAAATGCCCTAGCGAATTCGGAAAGTGTAGCGCTTCATACTCCGGCCTGAACGCTCGCTTCACCACATGCGGAAAATGATGAAGGATGCCGAAATAGAAATCCCGCCATGCAAGTTCGGAGAGCCATGTATCCGACCCCTCGGTTTGAACAGACACAGCCGTGCGCACCAATTCCCGGATAGAGATGGTGCCGAAGCGCAGATGCACGGACAGGTAAGAAACACCCCGAATGCCGGGATAGTTTCGCCTGTCACGGTATGCGTCGATGCGTTCGAGAAAATCTTGCAACATCCGGCGCGCGCCGGTCATTCCCGTCGGCAGTTTCATCTGCTTGAGGTTTGTCGGTCTGAAGCCGATCTGTTCGAGAGAAGGAAGCCGAAACGGTCCGGAGCGCGCGAGTGCTTCGCGAGAGGCATGGACGGGATAGGCCTTGCAGTGGATCGGGTTCAGCTTCGCCAGCCAGGCCCTCTTGTACGGCGTAAAAACCGTGAACGGCCGGCCTGCCTGCGTGAGAACTTCGTCCTTCTCGAAGATTACGTGGTCCTTGCAGGTATGCAGAACGCGACCTTGCCGATCGAGGCTGCGGCTGACTTCCGCATCCCGCTCTTTCGCAAACGGCTCGTAGTCGTGGTTCGCATAGACCGCCTGCGCGCCGAGTTTGTCGGCAAGTGCCGGGATCACTTCCCGCGCCCTGCCGACCAGCACCTGCAAATCTCCGCCCATCAACTTGAGCGAATGCGCCAGTTCCTCTACGCTGAGCCAGATGAACTCGACGCGCCTGTCTTGACGGTCTTCGAGCAGGTCGAGAATCTCGGTATCGAATACGAAAACGCAATGCACCTGCTGCGCATCCCTGAGCGCGTGGTAGAGCGCGGCGTGGTCGTAGCTGCGCAAATCCCGTCGAAACCAGACCAGCGCGGTTTCAAAGCGCTTTACCACAGCATCGCCATCAGCCGATTGCGCGTCGCAAGAAACGCACTGCACCGCCGATAAGCGGAAGTTTTGCATAGAGTTCTTCGCCGGTGTCCCAGTAGTCGCGATGGTAGGTAACCTTGCCATCATCGCCCAGGCGCAAATGGCTTGCGCCGCGAATGCTCTGCACTTGCTGCGGCTTCCATGAGTTCATGCGAAAGCGCATTTCCCACACCAGGAACAGTCCGCCCGCGTCGCCCGCCCGTTCGCTGAGGACGAATCGGGGATCGGCGACCTGCCGGAACATCCTGGCGAATATCTCTCGGATATCCTCAAGGCGATTCACCTCATTGAAAGGATCCTTGAAGTAGGCGTTTTCCGCATAGTAGAAACCAAAATCCTCGACCCGGTCCGGCGTAAGCGTTTCATAGAAACGCAGCAGGGCATCGATCCTGCTCTGGTCCATGACAGTCACAGCCCCGTCAATTTGTGGATCAGCGGGAAATAGATGCGATAGGGAAGAAAGCGCACCAATTTCAACCAGAAGGTGAAACGCTTCGGGAAATGGATCTCGAATTTACCGCTTTCGAAGCCTTTGATCATTTCCTCCGCAGCCTCTTCTGTGGAAATCAGCGCCGGCATCTTGAATTCGTTCTTGTCGGTAAGAGGTGTTTTGACAAAGCCCGGATTAACCAGATAAACGCCTATTCCACGCGGTGCGAGATCAAGATACAGGGTTTCCGCGAAATTGATCAGCGCCGCCTTCGTGGCACCATAAACCAAGCTGTCGGGCAGGCCGCCATAGCCGGCGACGCTCGAGACAATGGCGATTGCTCCGCTGGCGCTGCGGCAGAATGCCGGCGCCAAGGCCGCACTCGCGTTCAGCACGCCGATCAGGTTGGTCTCTACCAGCGCGCGCGCCTGCGCGGCGTCCAGGTCCCAGGCGCGAACCGGCTGATGTCTGCCTGCCAGCAGCACGGCAAGATCCAGGCCGGACCAGGTTGAATTTATCCGGGCAAATGCCGCCGCGATTTCTTCCGCACGTGTCACGTCCAGTGGCAAAAGCAGCGTCTGTTGCGCAGCGCCGCCTGCCGCTATCAGCGCCAGAGCTTGCGCGTTGCGCGCAGACAGCGCGACGCGCGCGCCTCTTGCGATCAAGGCTCGGGCGAGTGCCGCCCCGATGCCGCTGCTGGCCCCGACGACCCACACTCTGCGGCCGTTCCAGCTTGCGATCGGCTTGTTCAACGCCATGCGCTATCTCCTGTTGGCTTCGTCAGAGACTTCTTTTACGGATCGACAGCACGACTTCACCGAGTCCGACGCCGAATTTGCTCATGTCGGATTTGTTCAGCATGACTTCATCATCTACCAGATACATCCAGTCGTCGAAGTTGACGTTGTAGGTCTTGCCGTCGACAGGCACTGCCAGCACGTATCGCCATTGCAATGCATTTCCCTGCGCTTCACCGATCGCCTCGCCGATAACGTCGGCGGCTGTCCCGCGATAATGATTCGCGTCGATCTTGGTGATGGTCCAGACCCTGCGGCTCTTGCTGCCGTCGGAATAAGTGAAATCCTCTTCGAGGATCCCTCTGCTGCTCTGCCATTTTCCGATCATCTCGACCCGAAAGCGCTTCACGACCTTGCCGGAGCGATTGCGCACAATACCCCACGCATCCAGATTACCGTTGAAATAGCTAGCCAGATCGAGCGCCGGCTTCTCGCTGCGATACTCGTCCACCTTTGGACCGGCGCAACCCGCCAGCAGGAACGATGCGAATCCTATCCATGCCAATGCCAACCTCATGCTCCCGCCTCCTTGTTCAGATTACGACCGATTCCAACTGAATGATCGAGTGGCGCCACCCACAACAGGGCCGCGGCAGCAAGCTTGACTGCGCAGGGCAGCAGCGCATACACCGCGGCGAGCGAGCCGGCATGATGCTGAACAGCACCCGGTTCATATCCAAACCACGCGAGCAGAGGCAGTGCAATGCCGGCTGCAGCCGCAAGGTTGAATTTCTCGATCATCTGCCAGAGTCCGAAGTAGACACCGTCGGGCCGCTGCCGTTCTCGTTGTGCCTGTGCATCCACCATGTCTGCCAGCATCGAAGGGGGTATTGCAAGCTCCGCACCGTAAGCAATTCCCGACAGTGCGCACACGACTGCAAATGGAACAACGTCGCCGGCTCGCAGAAAGTAGGCCCAGACAAATGCCACTACGGCCAGAAACATGCCGCTGATCCACGCGTTTCTCTTCCCGAGTCGCCGCGATGCGCCTATCCATATCGGCATGCCCAGCGCGCCGAACACAAAATACAGCGCGAGAAACACACCGGCGAGATCGGATCGTTGGACGATATCCTCTACGAAGAACAGGATCAGCGTTCCAGGGATCGCGCCGGCGATGCCGCTCAGGACGAACACGCCCATCAGCCAGCGAAACTTCGCGTCTCTTAGCGGCAGCAGAATCGTACGCAATGTGGCACTCGGCACTGCCATGATCACCGGCCGCGGCGTGTGACGCAGCGTGACGAATGCCGCCACGATCAAGGTCGGCACGAAGAGCAGAGAGAGCAATGCCAGTCCACTCGCCTCGTCGCTGCCGAGCAATCCGGGCGCCGTTGCGGCAAACAGCACGCCGAGCAAACCGAATGCGCTGCGGGTCGCGGTAACGCGGGTGCGCTCGTGATAATCGTCCGACAGGTCCGCCCCCATTGCGAAATAGCTGATGCTGGCAGCGCTGAAGCCAATGTAGACGATCAACAGATTGACGATGAGCCAGATCGCCAGGCCGAGCTGATTGGCTTGCGGCGGATGGAACAAGCCGACGAACCCGCATGCAAGCAAAGGCAGGCCAAGAACGATGGGTAGGCCGCGTCCCAGCGGCAGCCGGGTGCAGCGATCACTCAGATAGCCGAGCAGCGGATCCTGCAAAGCATCGAGCAGTCGCGCGGCCAGCAGTATGCCGCCAATCAGCGCCAGCGGCATGCCGAGTTCGCCGGCATATAACTTGGGAAGGTGAACGTACACCGGCAATGCCGCCATTGCCAGCGGCACGGAAAACACCGAATAGGCGACCAGCCGCGAGCGCGATAGCGCGGCCGCGATCACTTGCTGCCGATCAGCGATCTACGCAGGCCCGGCTCGCGTGTGCGGGTATCCAGCCAGATGGCGAAGAAGGCTTGCGCGAATGCAGGGTCCGTGATCGTGCCGACAGTTCTTCCCTGGTAGTAGAACTCGGCGCCAACGCCAGGCCGGTTAACGCCGGTAAGGTGCTCGCCTTTTTTGACATCGGGCAATACACGGGTCATCTCTTTCTCCCATATTGCAAGCCGTTGTTCGTCGCCGAACCCCAGCCTGCGCATTTCGTCCAGGCTGGACTGGACAAGCCTGCGGGACTTGATGTCGCGCGCATAACGGATGTCGAGCGCGAACTCGCGTTCTTCGTTCCATTGCGCACCGTTGATCCAGAGGGAGGCATCGTAAACATGCAGTCCGAACCAGCGCAGGCGGCCTTCACCGACCAGCGTAAGATTCGGAAAATCCCTTGCCACCTGCTCCGGCAACGAAAGCGCCATGACGCCCATCGGCATGAGGAGCGCAGCCACCAAGAACAGCGCGGACTTATTCACGATGCAACTCCACCTGCATGACATCGGTACTGCCGGCCCGGAAGCCGACTTCGCAATAGATCAGATAGAAATTCCACAGACGCTCGAAGCGCCCGTCAAATCCCAGCAGGCGCAGTTCGTCACCCACTTTCCGATACCGAGTGCGCCAATATTTGAGCGTCTCCGCGTAGTCGATACCAAAGCAATGCTCGTCGCGTATTGTAAGCCCCGCACGCCCCGCAAGTTTTCGGAAGATGCTCGGGCTGGGCAGCATGCCACCGGGAAAGATGTATTGCTGGATGAAGTCCGTCGATTTTCGGTATTGCGCAAATAATTCATCCGCGATGGTAATGGTCTGGACCAGTGCGCTGCCGCCGCGTTTCAGGCGGTCGCGAACCACCGCAAAATACGCCGGCCAGAAACGCTCGCCTACTGCCTCGAACATTTCAATGGATACGACGTAGTCGAAACTGCCCTGAACATCGCGATAGTCGGTCAGGGAAAACTCAACGAGTCGCGACAGGCCGGCGTCGCGAATCCTCTGGCGCGCGAATTCCAGCTGCGCCGCCGACAGAGTGATGCCGCGTACACGGCAACCGCGGGTCCGTGCCGCATATTCCGCAAATCCGCCCCAGCCGCAGCCGATCTCGAGAATATGGTCGTTGGCGCGCACATCGAGTCGTCGCAGGATGCGCTCGTACTTCGCGATCTGGGCCTGCTCTAGCGTGCGGTCCGACTGGCCTTCGAACAGGGCGGCCGAGTAAGTCATGGTCTCATCCAGCCACGACTGATAGAACACGTTGCCCAGATCGTAGTGCGCGTGGATGTTCTTCTTTGCGCCTTCGCGGGTATTGGCGCGCCGCAGATGCCGCAGACGGTAGAACAGCCTGCCCCACCATTTGCCATACAGCAGTCGTTCGAGGACGGCGCGATTGATCGCGATTAGTTCAAGCACGGCGCGCAAGTCCGGGGTCTTCCAGCGTCCGTCCAGATACGCCTCCGCGAACCCGACGTCGCCGGAGCGCCTTACCTCGTCGAAAACCTGCCAGTCCCCGAGGTAAATCGTCGCGTCCGGACCGGGAAATGCGCCGGCAAAACTGAACACCTGACCGCCGGGAACTACCAGGTCCAACCGGCCATGACGCAACCGCGCAAGCAGCGACAGCAACAAACGGCCGGTTCTGGGTGCGCGAACGGAAAACCGGTGCGAGGTGGCTTCGCCCGGATTCATCGCGTCAGTTCCTGGGACGGAGGCAGGGGCTTGGCGAACCATGGCACGCCCTTGATCCACAACCTGAGCGCCTGCAGATGAATGCGGGCGATGATGCCGAGCGTCATCCATGGATACAGCACGAAAGCGCGCATCAGGGACGCCGCGTCAAACGCCGAGCTCTTGCCCGATATCGCGGTCAGCAGCAGACCCCCTTCAGGATCATCGTAGTCGATTCGAATAAGGGTCGCCGCTTCGTCGACTTTGAACTGGAAGCGGTACTCACCGGCCACGTCGCAAAACGGTGACACGTGGAATTCTTTGTGCACCCTCATGGTGTCGCTATCGAGAATCGGTCGCCGATCGGGGTGCGCCAGCAGATAGTGGTGATGTTCTCCGAACGTATTGTTGACTTCGCAAAGAACCGCTCGCAGCGCGCCGCTCTTGTCATGGCACAACCAGAAACTCACCGGGTTGAACACGTAGCCGAGCATGCGCGGAAAGGCTTGCAGCCAGATCTCGCCGTCGACCTCGCTCAGTCCTTCCTGCGCGAGCAACCCGCGTATCCAGCTCTCGGGATGAGAGCCGTCACGCGCGCCGTGGTCCTGATAGTGAAAGCTGAACAGATTCCAGCGATTGATTGAAAACAAGGCATTGCCGAGACATGGCAGTTCGCTCAACGCAAAGCGCAGGAAGAAGACCCGGTAGCGAAACGTGTTGCGCCGCGGTCTGAGCCGGGCGTGTAGCACTGCACCGTGGAAAAGTCGTGGCCTCATGCCGCCAGCTCTCTGGACTGCCAGGGCGCCTGCACCCCCAGTGCATTCGCGACCGACAGCGCGGATTTCAGTCCGTCCTCGTGGAAGCCATAGCCGGTCCAGGCACCGCAATACCAGGTATGGCGCTTTCCCTGGATCGCGGGCAATTCTCGCTGCGCATCAATGGCCGCGCGGTCGAAGATGGGATGTGCATAGTCGAAATGATCGATTACCAAGTCTGCGCGCGGTGCGTGCGTTGGATTCAAAGTAACGATGACGGGACGCGCGAATGGCAGCGGTTGCAGCTTGTTGATGAGGTAACTGACACTGACCGGACGCGAGTCCGGCTCGCCGGTGCCCGTAGTGTAATTCCACGCCGACCATGCATCACGACTTCTGGGCAGCAGCGATATGTCCGTATGCAAGACCGCGCGATTGGGCTGGTAGCTGAAGCGGGACAGTACTTTTTTCTCGACTTCCGCGGCATCGGCGAGCAATGCCAGCGTCTGATCGCTGTGACAGGCGAACACGATTTGTGAGAAATTCTCTGTCCTGCCGCCCTCGAAACTGACCCGTACGCCGGCGGCATCGCGCACGACCGATTCAACCGGACAAGCGAGCCTGATTTTGTCGATCGATGCGGCGAGTCGCCGCACATATTCCCGCCCGCCGCCAGCGACGGATTTCCACAGTGGCCTGCCGGTGAGCTGCAGCAGCCCATGGTTGTGACAAAAGCGGAAAAATGTTTCTGCCGGATACTCCAGCATTTGCAGGGTCGGACAGGACCAGATTGCGCCGCTCATCGGTAGCAGGTACCAGTCGCGGAACGCACGGCCATAACCTCCTCGATCGAGAAAGCTCCCCAACGAACCCTGGTCAGCGCAGCTCGCGCCGACGATTTCCGTGGTTTCGCGATTGAAGCGCACCATGTCCGTCAGCATGCGCCAGAACTCGGGTTTGACCAGATTGCGCTTCTGGGCAAACACGGTCGCCAGGGAATTGCCCGCCCACTCCAGGCGCTCTTCGTCGACGCGTACGCTGAACGACATTTCGCTGGAGGTCGTGTCTACGCCCAGAAATCTGAACAACGCGACAAGGTTCGGATAGGTGCGATCGTTGAATACCACAAAACCCGTATCGACTGGCGCGGTAATGCCGTCCAGCGTGACGTCCACCGTATTGGTGTGACCGCCGAGATAGTTGCCCGCTTCAAAAAGCGTGACCTGGAAATTCCTCGACAGGAGCCATGCTACGGAAAGACCGGAAATTCCGGATCCGATCACGGCGACGCGCCTCTTCTTGCCCATCGATCGTCCTTGTCTTCCGCTATTCGTTTACGTGTTGCGCCCGCAACATCCCAACGGCCCTTGAGCCGCCTCGCCAGCGGACGCCTGCGAAAAATCAGCGTGGACCGGACTCGCGAATTCACGCTTTCACGAGATCAGGATCACGAGCCGGGCCGGGGAAGGGGAGTACCGGACTCGCACCAGACGCTCGAAAGCGCCGGCCCTCGCTGAACTTTGCCCAACGTCAGTAGCCGTCTTTCACGTGCCTACGGTCGTCCGGCCTATTCGGATGGCGTGGCGCAGTGCAACCGCCGTACTAGCTTTAATGTCGCCAGGCTCATTTTGTCCTAGTCAAATAAGACCAGTTCCGGCACTATTGGGCTTATTCTTCCAAAAGTCAATTTTTTGTCTTGGACAATATTGGCGACGATCTAAATATTGGGGCGGTCGAGCGGGATACCGGCCTGAGCAAGGACACCTTAAGGATGTGGGAACGGCGCTATGCGTTCCCGAGTCCAGCACGGGATCGCCATGGCGAACGTGCGTACCCGGCTGCGCAAGTTGAAAAATTGCGTCTGATCAAGCAGTTGATGGAACAAGGTTATCGCCCAGGGAAAATCGTCGGGAAATCGATCGAACACCTGCGGGCGCTTGGGTCAGATGCTTCGATGGGCTCATCGACCCCCAAGGACCTGGGCGTTTTCCTGAAATTAATCAGAACCCACCAATTGCAGGAACTGCGCTCCCATCTGTCTCAGACGATGGCGCGGCGCGGTTTGCAGAACTTCGTCCTCGAAACAGTCGCCCCGCTCAATGTCGCCCTTGGCAATGCCTGGAGGAGTGGTCGTATCGCGGTATTCGAAGAACACCTGTATTCGGAGCTGATCCAGAACGTTTTGCGCAATGCGATCGCATCCATTCAAACGCAGGGACGCACACCAAGAGTGCTCCTGACATCGCTACCCCCGGAACAGCACAGCATTGGTCTGCTGATGGCCGAAGCAATGCTGGTAGTCGAGGGTGCATCCTGCATTCCGCTCGGAACGCAAACGCCGCTGGCTGATATCGTGACGGCAGCGCGTGTGCATCAAGCCGACATTGTTGCCTTGTCCTTCAGTTCGTCTTACCCGGAAATCAAAGCTGCGGAGGGATTGAAACAGTTGCGCGCGGGGCTTCCCTCCGCCACCGGTCTCTGGGCGGGCGGTGCCGGTGCGCTGCGGCTGCGCAAGCCGATTGAAGGCGTTCAGCCGGTCGACAGCTTCGAAAATATGGTGGAGCTGGTCAAACGGTGGCGAGGCCCGGACGCTGCAGAGTAGTTATACTGCTGGCTCGGTAAGAATCGCGCCACCACAATGAAATCCCCCACGATGCTCTATCCCGAATTGTTCAAAGCCTTCGAGGCAGTCCGCTGGACCATCGACAACGATGTTCCCTGGGGCGAATTCGACACCGTAAAACTTTCCGACGAGCAGGCGCTCACCATCAAGATGAACGCCATAACCGAGTGGGCCGCGCTGCCGGCCACCGAAATGTTCCTGCGCGACAATCGCGCCGACAGCGATTTTTGCGCATTCATGTCGGTGTGGTTCTACGAAGAGCAGAAACACTCGCTGGTCCTGATCGAGTACCTGCGCCGCTTTCGTCCCGACCTGGTGCCAAGCGAGCAGGAATTGCATGCGGTACGTTTTGATTTTGACCCGGCACCGTCGCTGGAAACCCTGATGCTGCATTTCTGTGGCGAGATCCGCCTCAATCACTGGTACCGCCGCGCGGCCCAGTGGCACACCGAGCCGGTGATCAGGAAAATCTACGGTCTGATCTCGCGCGATGAGGCGCGCCACGGCGGCGCCTACCTGCGCTACATGAAGAAGGCCATCGACCTGAGCGGCGACGCCGCAAGGACGGCATTCGCAAAAGTCGGCCTGCTGATGGCATCGAGCGGACGCAGCCGCAAGCCGCTGCACCCGACCAATCTGCATGTGAACAAGACGCTGTTTCCCAACGACACCGTGCAAAGCCGGCTGCCCGATCCAGTATGGCTGGAGCACTGGCTCGACTCGCAGATAAGCTTCGATCGGGAATGGGAAGCCAAGGTCGTCAAGATGATCCTCCACAATCTGTCGAGCCTGTTCGAGTTGCCGATCCGAACCGTTCAGGATCTCTCCCGCTACCGTAAGCAACTGTCCGCGCCGGCCACCGCGTAACCCCGGCGCCGCGCACGACGCGTCTTCGCGCCTGTATCATCGCGGCCAGCGCCATGATCCCCAGCCCCAACTACGAAAACAAGGTCGTACCGCCCGACAGCTTACCCGGGCGGTTGCGTTCGCAGACTCGACCCCTGGTCTTCACCAACGGTGTCTTTGATGTGCTGCATCGCGGTCACGTCACTTATCTGGCCGAATCGCGAGCGCTCGGTGCGAGTCTCATCGTCGCACTGAATGCCGATTCATCGGTAAAAAGGCTCGGCAAGGGCGCCGACCGGCCGGTCAATCCGCTCGCAGACCGCCTGGCGGTGGTGGCGGCGATGGAGAGCGTGAGCCTCGTCACCTGGTTCGAAGAAGATACGCCGCTGTCCCTCATCCTGATTTGCCGGCCGGACGTACTGGTAAAAGGGGGGGACTGGCCGATGGGCCAGATTGTCGGAGCGCGAGAGGTACTGGACTGGGGCGGGACGGTGAAATCGATCCCCTTTCAGTTCGAGCGCTCGACAACGGCACTGCTGTCCCGCATTCGAAAATCCTGATTTCTTCCGTAAGGAACCTTCATGCCTGTTCGATTCAAATTTCTGCGCGATACCTGGCGCCTGATCAAGCCGTACTGGACCTCGGAAGAACGCTTCACCGCATGGCTTCTGCTTGGCGCGGTCATCGCCCTGACGCTCGCCATGGTCTATATGAGCGTGCAGTTCAACTATTGGAATAATGATTTCTACAACGCGCTGCAGGAAAAGGACAAAGCCTCCTTCTGGAGATTGATGGGACGCTTCACCATGCTGGCGACCATCTATATCGCCATGGCCGTGTACGCGTTTTACCTGAACCAGATGCTGCAGATTCGCTGGCGCCGCTGGCTGACCGACAGCTATCTCAACCAGTGGTTGAGCGACCGCGCCTACTACCGGCTGCAACTGAGAGGAAATCCCGCCGACAACCCGGATCAGCGCATTGCGGAAGACATTCATATTTTCGTCGACCAGTTGCTGGACCTTGCGCTCGGCTTCCTGAACGCCGTGGTTACGCTGGGTTCGTTCGTCGGCATTTTATGGGGTCTGTCCGGACCACTCGAGATTCCCTACAACGGCGGTCAGATCGTCATACCCGGCTATATGCTCTGGGCGGCACTGCTCTATGCCGTAGCCGGGACCTGGCTTACTCACAAGATCGGCAAGAAACTAATCGGACTGAATTTCCACCAGCAGCGCTTTGAGGCGGATTTCCGCTTCGGACTGGTGCGTTTTCGCGAAAATACCGAAGGTGTTGCGCTCTACAACGGCGAGCGGGACGAAATGCGCAACTTCCGCACGCGGTTTGGCAGCATCCTGGACAACTGGTGGCAGATCATGAAGCGCCAGAAAATCCTGAATAGCTTCACCATCGGTTACAACCAGGCCGCGATCATTTTTCCGTTCCTCGTCGCGGGCAACCGCTATTTTGCCGGGACCATCCAACTGGGCGGGCTGATGCAGATTTCCAGCGCGTTTGGACACGTGCAGGGATCGCTGTCCTGGTTCATCGGCGCGTACAACACCTTCGCGAACTGGAAAGCCACGGCAGATCGTTTGCTGGGATTCCATAACGCGATCGAGGATGCGCGCGCGGAAATGCGCAGCAAATCCGGTGTCCAGCAATCGCAGGACACCGAATCCGGACTGGTGATCGACAATGTCTCGCTGACACTGCCCAACGGCTCGCCGCTGATGGCCGCGTCCAGCGCAGTCATCAACCCAGGCGAAAGCGTGCTGATCCGCGGCCCGTCAGGCGCCGGAAAAAGCACGTTGTTCCGTGCCATCGCCGGAATCTGGCCATTCGGAGCCGGGCAAGTCCGATTGCCGCGCAATGCCCGTGGGTTGTTCTTGCCGCAACGCCCCTACCTGCCAATTGGCACCCTTCGTGACGTGGTTGCTTATCCCATGCGAGACGGCGGCTTCTCCGATGAAAGTATCAGCGACGCACTGACTACCGTGGGACTGCAGCATCTGAATGCGCGCCTGAACGAACAGCATAATTGGTCGATGCAGCTATCGCCCGGCGAGCAACAGCGCGTTGCTTTCGCTCGCGCAGTGCTGCTACAACCGGCCTGGCTGTTCCTCGATGAAGCCACCTCGTCTCTCGACGAGAACGCCGAGCAGGAACTTTACCGAATGGTGAAAGAGCGACTCCGGCAAACGACCATCCTCAGCATCGGGCATCGTTCGTCGCTGCAGGATTTCCACTCACGCACGCTGGAACTGAAAAGCGACGGACATGGATCGCGTGTGCTGACACCAGCGTAGCGCCGGCGTTCAGGACGGCGGGCAATCCAGCGCCCGCAGGTCGGAGCCGGGATATTCGGCCTTGAGGCTCGACAGTTGCGCCGACTGCGCTTCGGTCGGATCCCTCACCAGAAATGCCGTTTGCGTGACCCTCTGTTCGCGCTCGCCGATCTGCGCCGAGCGCACGCCCTGTTGACGCAACAATTCAAGCTGTTTTTTCGCGCCGTCTTCATTGCGATAAACGCCCAGCGAGATCGCGTAGCGCCAGCGACCGGCTTCGAGCATCGGTGAGTAGTCGGCGACTCCGCGCTCTTTCAACTGGATCGTCTTCTTGTCCATTTCCGACTTCGATGTGAGCGGCGGAATGTAAATCCAGTAACTCGTCAATACGCCGACTTCGGTTCTGCGGACGCGCTCTCCGAGCGCAAGTGCATCGAGAGCAGCCTGAGCCCTGGGCAGGTCGATGGCACCGAAGCTTCCCCATTCGAGGCACACGCCCGGACCCGGTACAGATGCGAGTGGAGCAGGTGCGGGCATCGGCCTGGGCGCAATAATCCGGATCTGGTCGGCATTCATCTGCTGCCTGACGAGTTGCGCGTCCGGATTCGGAAGCCAATCCCTCAGGTAGTCATAGGCGGCCAGTCCCAGGCTTGCAGCGAGCAGTACAAAGAACACCCCCTTCATTGCGGCTCCAGCGCGATCTGAACAAGTCCCTCCAGAACGAGCTTGTCGACAACGCGAGCCGGCCTGCCCATATGGCGCGCGACAAGTTCGCCTGCGCCCCCGCTGAATATCAACACGGGTTCCCGGTGCCCCGCGACCAGCATCGCATCCCGCATGCGCTCGACCGCTCCGCACAACGCCTGAATCGCGCCGCTGGTGATGGCGTTGCGCGTCGTGCGGGGAAAAGACGTGAAATTGCCCCGCTCTGCGGATAGCCGCGCGGTATTGGCGGCAAGCGATTCGTGCATCAGGTCAAATCCCGGAACGATGATGCCGCCGATGAACTCCCCTTTTTCAGTCAGTGCATCGACCGTCATCGCGGTACCGGCATTCACCACCACGCACGGATCGGACGACAATCTGCGTGCGCCGATCAATGCCGCCCAGCGGTCAATGCCGAGCTGCGACGGTTCGTCGTACGAGTTGGAAACTCCTGCCTGCGACCGTGAGCTGGAAACCCATCGCGGCGCGGTCTTCCAGCGCTCCGAAGATCTCCGCAACCTCTCGCCTATACCGTCTCCGGCCACATTGGCGATCACGATCACCGAGGGCGTCGGCAAAGAAGACCACTGCGCATCGAGCGCAGCGAGATCGGCATGCATGGCCCAGCCCTCGCGCACGAAATTGCGGCCGTCATGCAGCGCCCATTTCACCCGACTATTGCCGGCATCGACTGCAAGAATCAAGGTTGGCTCGATCGATTTCCAGGATAAGCTTCAGGCGGTGCCGCGCAGGCTCATTTCCCCGCCGTAAAATTTGCGCGGTCCGGCGCGTGTATGCAGCAGCAATGCGCCATCGTCGGCTACCCCCTGCACGCGGCCTTCTATTTCGGACTGATCCGGCATCCGCACGCGCACCATTTTATCCTGGTAGGCATGCAATCGGTCCCACTCTTCGCGAAACGGCGCAAATCCTTCCGCGGCAAACTTCCTCAATACGCTGTCCAACTCACCGAGGATCTCGGCAAACAGTCGGTTGCGATCTTTCTCGACGCCTATTTTTGCCAGATCAACGGCCGGCTGATCGATGCGCACCTTCACGGACTCGGGCAGTCGCAGATTGATTCCGATTCCGATTACCGCGACGGTCGGACCCATTATGTCACCGGCGAGTTCGATCAGAATGCCGGCCAGTTTGAGATGCCGCCAAAGCAGATCGTTCGGCCATTTCAGCATGACGTCCGCGGCACCGTGTTTCCTCAGCACGCGCGCGAGCGCGATGCCAACCACCAGGCTCAGTCCGCTGAGAAATCCGGCCCCCTGGTCAAAGCGCCACAGGATCGAGAAGGTCAGGGCGCCGCCCGGGCTCGAATGCCAGTGGCGGCCCCGCCGGCCCCGGCCCTGCGTCTGCGACTCGGCTGCGAGCACGCTGCCGGAGCGGGCGCCGTGCGTCGCACGATCGAGCATATCGGTGTTGGTCGAAGCGGTCTGATCGAGGACGTCAATGTCGAACCGGGCAGCCTGCCTGCCGAGATGACGGACGATGCGGTCGCGCGAAAGCCATTGCACCGGCGTCACCAGGCGGTAGCCGCGACCATGTACTTTGTCAACGGTGAGGCCGAGGGTATCGACATCGGCAAGGGCATTCGACACGGAACCACGGGTAATGCCCAAAGTCCTGCCCAGCGTTTCGCCGGAATGAAATTCTCCATCTTCCAGAAGCCGGAGAACTTCAAGCGTATGCGCGGTCAAATTAATTAGAATCTCTGGAGGGGTCCGCCCGCACTATACCGCAAGGGCGCCTGGCCGCACGAGTCCTCGCGCATTCGACAATTCTCGTGCTGGTCCACAAATAAACTGCGCCTAGAACGACACCCGAGCCTCAAATGCACTGTTGGCGCGACCCGAGGCATGACGGGCAAGCAGCGTCAGTTTTGCAGCCGTGTGGCCAATGGTCTCCGCCAGCGTCACGCCATCGGAGACAATGCACAGCGATTCGCCCGCCGAAAGAAAATCGTCCTGCGCAAGGCCTTCCTGCGTCACCCACAGTGTGCCGTCATCACAGTGGATTGTTACGCCTGCAGCCGCGTGCAGACGCAGAATTTGCGCCGGCAGAAGTTCGAGGACGGAATCTTTGGGGTTTGGTTTCATGAAGCCATGTTAGGCGCCGGCCCATGGCCATAACAGATTCACACCAGCTGAATTGTTTGCGTTACAGTTTGCCAAGCTGAAAACCGTTACGGTCCATTGCGCAGCGCGCTGTACCTGTTCCGGCCCCTCCTTCCTTCGGTAGAGTGCGTAGATGACACAGCAAGCAGTGCTATATGAAACGGTCGCTGATTCCATTTCAGGAATGATCTCGGCAGGTACACTACGCCCCGGTGAGCGGGTTCCGTCCGTGCGGCGCCTGTCGAACCAGCGCAGGGTTTCGATAGCAACCGTGCTGCGGGCCTACGAAGTCCTGGAAAATCGCGGCCTGATCGAGGCGCGGCCGAACGCCGGCTTCTACGTCCGCCATCGCATGGCAGCGGCGGATGAGCCTTCGATTTCGAGCCCACCAGTCGCGCCGCGACTGGTGGGGATCAGCGCGCTCGTGCAGGAGGTTCTCGATTCGCGCCGCCCGGATGTAGTGTCTTTCGGCGCGGCTTGTCCCGGCCCCGATCACATGCCTACCGCCAGGTTGCAACGTACGATTTCGTCAATCGCACGCCGCAAGCCTTTGTCGCTGACGCAATACGTGCTGCCGCCGGGCAACGAGGAACTACGCCGCCAGATTGCGCGCAAATCGATGGACTTCGGTTGCAGCCTGGCAGCCAGGGACATCATCGTGACCCATGGCTGCATGGAGGCCCTGAATCTCTGTGTGCGTGCAGTGGCAAAACCAGGCGATACCATAGCGCTGGAATCGCCGACCTATTTCGGATTTCTGCAGATTCTCGAAAGCCTGCAGATCAAGGCGCTGGAAATTCCCACACACCCGCGCGAGGGCATTTCGCTGGAAGCTCTGGAATTCGCACTCGAGCGCTCGAACATCGCGGCAGTGATCGCGATGCCGAACGCGCAGAATCCTCTCGGTTTCACGATGTCGGACGAAAACAAGAAACGCCTGGTAAAGATGCTCGACAAGCGCGGCGTTCCGCTGATCGAGGATGATGTGTACGGCGACCTCTACTACGGCGACGACAGGCCGTTGCCGGCCAAGGCTTTCGATCGCACCGGCAACGTGATGCTATGTTCGTCGTTCACCAAGACGGTGGCGCCGGGCTTTCGCCTGGGCTGGGTATCACCGGGTCGCTGGCATGCACAAGTGCAGATGGCGAAATTCATCAATTCCGTCGGCAGCCCCGAATTGCTGCAACTCGTTGTGGCGGATTTCCTCGCCAGCGGCGGCTACGACCGGCAGCTGCGACACCTGCGACGCGTATTCCGCGACCAGGTATCGCATATCTCCACAGCAATCACGGAGCATTTTCCGGCGGGAACACGCATTACCCGGCCCGCGGGCGGCTTCATTCTGTGGGTGGAACTGCCGGAAGGTTGCGACTCAGAGGAGTTGTTCCGCCAGGCGTTGCGCAACAAGATTTCACTCGGTCCCGGCACGCTGTTCTCGGCAACGGACCGTTATCGCAATTGCATTCGCATGGGTTGCGCGGAGCCGTGGTCGCCGCGTGTCGAGCAGGCAATCGTCAGGCTCGGCGGACTGGCACAGCGGCAACTTTGAGGCTGGAGCCGGCGCGACGACGATTTCCTTACCGGCGACAACCCGCGCAGTCCAGTAAGGACTGGAGTATCAATTCGGTCGCCGGCTACGCGGTATATCGCAGCACGGGTGGCGTTCACGTCAAAGCCAAGCTCGGCGTTTCCCTGTGGGACGACGACTCCGGCGACGGCACCAGCCTGACCGCGGGAATCGGCAATCGGTCTCAAATCGAGACACCCCATCCGGCGACCAAGCTGGATTAAGATGCCTGCATCGTCACGGAGCGCCAATGAAATTCGTCAACCAGTTGCTGTCCGCCCATCTCGCCCGTTATCCCGCAATGCAACTTGATGACATTTACAAGCTGCTGCATCAGGCGGCGCTGGGTCCGGGCCATGCGCTCGACAATCCTGCTGCAGCGCGCAAGCGTCTGGACCAGGAGATGGCTGCATTGGGCGAGGCGCCCGTCGAGCCGTTGCAGGACATCATTTCGCCCGACGGCCGGCTCGGCCGTGTCCACCTGCGTTCCTATCTGGCGGCTGGCAAAAATCCCGATGCGCTGCATCGCGCCTTTGTGGAAACCGCGAACAGCTACCCGGCTTCACCCGACAAGCTGGCGAAATTCTGCGGTTGCCTCGGCGATCTCGCCGCTGCCGGCGGCATTCCGTTCGCGCGGGAGGATGTCCTTGCGTATTTCGAGAAGATCGCTCGCGACGGCTATCCGCCAGTTCATCATTCCGAGGCATTTCGGAGTGCGTATCGGCCCGCATATCGCGTTGTCGCAGTCGATCTGCTGCAGTCGGCATGAAGATCGCGGGACTCACCACGACAGCTTCAGGGAGAAAAACAATGAGCGGCCTGCGCATCACCGACGTACGAGCGTATCCGACTTCCTTTCCGGTGGATCCGAAAGACAGTGTCACGCTTGGCATCGGCCGCACCGTCAAGCGTGATGCGGTCATCGTCAAGGTTTCCACTGAGGGCGGCATAACCGGATGGGGCGAAGCGCATCACGGCCGCTGCCCGGGCGCGGTGGCCCACCTCGTCAATACCACCATGAAGCTGCTGGTAGTCGGGCAGGACGCGAACGACATCACCGGCATCTGGAAGAAGGTGTACGACAAGCAGCTCGCCAGCCACGGCATGGGGGCCGGTGCCTGCCTCGCGCTTTCCGGTATCGACATGGCGCTCTGGGATATTCGTGGCAAGGCGCTCGAGCTGCCACTGTACAAGCTGCTCGGCGGGCGCTCGAAGCCGATACCGGCTTACGCCGGCGGTGTCTCGCTCGGCTACCAGGATCCCGAATCTCTCATTGAAGAAGCCCGGCCCCATGTGCAAAACGGGTACAAGGCGATCAAATTGCGCATCGGCGACAGCGTCGCCCGCGACCTCGAGCGTGTCGCGATGGCAAGGAAGACCTTCGGCGACGACCTCGTCATACTTTCCGACGCCAACACCGGTTACACAGTGGCAGACGCCCGCGCAGCGATGCCCGCCCTTGATGATCTGAACGTCGGCTGGCTCGAAGAGCCGTTTCCCGCGCACGATTACCTGTCCTACCGCGAAGCCGCGCGCTTCGGACGTCTGCCGCTCGCAGCGGGTGAAAACCACTACACGCGCTTCGAGTTCAACCGCGTCATCGAGGATGGCGCGATCAAGATCCTGCAGCCTGACCTTTCCAAGACCGGTGGTATCACCGAAGCCGTGCGTATCGCCGCGCTAGCGTCGAGCTGGAAGCTGCCGATTCATCCGCACACCTCGATGACCGGGTTGAATATGGCCGCCACCATCCATTTCCTGGCCGCGATCGAGAACGGCGGCTACTTCGAAGCGGACATTTCGAAGAACAACCTGTTCCGCGACAAGCTGGTCTCGACGCCTTACAAGACAGACAAGGATGGCAATGTTTTTCCGCTGGAAGGACACGGCCTCGGCCTGGAACTCGACGAAGGCTTTCTGCAGGCGCATCCGGTCGTCGAAGGTCCTGCTTACGTCTGATATCGCGGAATCCGAAAATGGGAAACAGCGTCAAGCTGGAACGTCACGATTCCGTCGCGATAGTCACTCTCAACCGGCCGGAAGTCCTCAATGCGGTGAACATGACGATGCGCGAAACACTCATCACGCTGCTCGCCGAACTGAACAGGGACGAGGCGGTGCGGGCCGTGGTCCTGACCGGCGCCGGCGAGCGCGCATTCTGCTCCGGCCAGGACCTGGAGGAGATCGTCCGCTACACGGTGGACCACATCGATTCATGGGTCACCAGACAGCATGCGATGTATGCGGCCGTGCGAAATCTGGACAAACCCTGCGTCGTCGCGTTCAACGGCGTGGCGGCCGGCGCCGGCTTTCAGATCGCCCTGTGCGCCGACCTGCGCGTCGGCTACCCGGAGATGAAACTCGGCCAGCCGGAGATCAAGGCCGGGCTGGCCAGCATCGTCGGCTCGTATCTGATGACCATGCA